>NZ_MJWQ01000022.1:0-2693 GCF_001762325.1 Campylobacter sp. BCW_6871
TTAGATCAAGATAATACTATAAAACAAGATACACCTAGTTATTATTTTTCTCCTAAAGATGAAAGCAGTGGTTTAGGAAGACTTAGTATCTTTTATAAAAATGATGAACTTTGTTTGCTTAATTATTCTATTATAGAAAATTCTTTAAATATTAAATTAGAATGTTTAAGCAAACAAAGCTTAGAGTATAAAGACTTAATTTCAAACACTTTAAAAGAACAAAAAACCACACAAGTAGATAAAAAACAAGCTATAGCTAAACTTCATGCTCTTTTAGAAAATCAAAACCTAGAATGTATCCATGGAGGTAAAGTCATACTTAAATCAAACAAAGGAAAAACTTTTAAAG
Source organism: Campylobacter sp. BCW_6871 (assembly GCF_001762325.1). Lineage (NCBI taxonomy): Bacteria > Pseudomonadati > Campylobacterota > Epsilonproteobacteria > Campylobacterales > Campylobacteraceae > Campylobacter > Campylobacter sp. BCW_6871. The sequence continues at coordinate 350 of NZ_MJWQ01000022.1, forward strand.
ATGATGGTGTGCCTATAATGCTAGAAAGTGATTTATTAAACTCTAGTATAGTAGCTTGTCCTAATACTATAGCAGGTGTAAGTGTTCCTTGTACTAAAGTTGTTAATGTAAAAGGATCCTTATCTCAAAAGAAAGTCAATAATGAATTTGCAATCTTGCAAGAACTCATCTCAGCTTGTAAAACAGATAAAGGCTTTGCTTTAAAAGTAAGCTTTACTCCTACTAAGTTTAAATTTGATCACAGCTTTGATCCTAAAGAGGGCTTAGGAGAACAAAGTAAAAATCAAATAGAGTTAAAAGAGCCTATAATAAGACTTCATTATAAAAGTGATAGATTTCAAAAAGATAATTTACCTATCTATAATCTTTTAATCAATAATGAAAAAAAAGAACAAGATAAAGCTTTAAATGAATTTAATATAGATTTAAAAGATTTAAAAGATATAGAGGATATAAATATTCTTAATCAATTCAAACAAGACTTTAGTAAAGATTATGAATTTAAAGAATTAAATCTTAGCTTTGATACTAATTTAATCAAACTTTATTTTATTATCCCAAAAAACATTGCTAAAGTTTATAAAAGTGCTTATAAGGAATTTGAAAATAAAGATTTAGGAGTAGGGTATTTTACACAGCTACATGAGTATGATAAAATCATCAAAAATGCTTTAGAAGATAATAAAGAATTAAACGAATATCATTTTAGTTTTTTAGCTCCTGCAAAAATGCAAAATTTAAAACTTCAAATCGCACAAGGACTAGATGAAATCTTAGAAGATGAAGATAGAAAACAAGAGTTTTATGTTTGTAAGTTTGTGGTGGTAAATGGGGTTAGTGAAAACAAAATAAAAGCAAAAAATAAAGATGTAAATATAAATAATGGCACAAAATACACAAACACTACAAAAAGCAATAATATAAGTTCTAGTGAAAACAATGCTCAAGAAATCATCCCTGATAATGTTATAAGAATACAAACACAAGATGGCAGTGGGGAGTTTATTGAGATAGTATTTCCTAGTCAATTAGAACTCAATGATAAACCTTTGGAAGATGTGAGTTATACATTTGTTCCGGCTTTAAGAGGTTTATATTCAATGTTTAAAATTACAAGTAGACTTAATAGTGGTTTAACGCGACAAGAAGTAGTGAAAATTATTGAAAAACTACAAAAAGATAGCAGTGGGAATATTCGCCTTTTGAAAAATAAAAAAGAATTAGATGAACTGTGGCAAAAATTAATAAAAAATGCCACAAAGTTAGAAGAAAAATATATTCCTATAAAAAATCATAAAACAGGACAAATTACGCAAGAAAAATTTATAAGATATAAATTGAATGATGGAATTGATATTATATACAGAACAGGTTCTGGAAGTGGGGGAGAAACAATAAATATTTATGGCAAAAATCCAAAGCTCAATAAAACTATTCATATTAAACCATAGGAATAAAAGTGAAAAGAATAAAAGTAATATATGCAATGGGTAATCCTATTTTTTCTTATAAAGAAAAAGATGATATAGGATATAAAAGTTATGAAAATTTAAGTAAAGTATTAAATAATAAACCATATTTTTCTGAAATGGATTTACTTTTAGAATATTTAAGATACACAACAAAAACAGATATTCTCTTAGCATTTGAATATTTATTGTTAAAACTTATTGATGATGAATTTTTTGCAAGACATGAAATAGATGCAAATATCATTCAATTTTATAATATTGATAGTCTTAACAACACTCCTTCTTTAAATACACCCAAACCTACCTATATAAGTGAATATATTAATATCTTGGGGCAACTTTTTCTAGCAGGTTATATAGATTTTGGATCTTATTGTGATGAAGATAGAAATAAAATAGATTATCCCTCAAACTTATCTTATTATAAAGAAGATAAATATCAAGCTTGGATATATTTTAGAGATAATTTTTTTTATAAAGAAAGATTTGAAAGAAATTTGAATGATGATATTATTGTAGATGGATGTAGCACAATGTTTTCTCCCACTTCTTGGGATACACCACAATATTGGTCACAATACAATATCTGGATAGCAACAACCCCAAAAGGCACAAAATACTTCCAAGAAATCTTAGCTCCTAAATTTTACAACAAATACAAAGATTTAGAAGTTGAGATTGATGATAAGGGCAATGTGCTTAGGTGGATAGGAGAGATTAATAGAGAGACAAAAAATATTAGCAAATAAAAAATGATATAATAATGCTTTATATAAGGAATCTTTTATGTTTATAAGTTCTAAAACAGAGTTAATTCAAACTATTAAAAATTTAACAATCAACAATAAAGAAGTTAAACAGATTGATTTTAT
>NZ_MJWQ01000023.1:0-679 GCF_001762325.1 Campylobacter sp. BCW_6871
TAAAAACCCACTGGACACGTAAAGAAAATTCACCTTATTTTTTTAATAATGAAAATTATCTTATTAGAACATTGTTAAATAAAGATCATTTGATTTTACAAAGTCAAAAAAATAAAAATATCATTTATGTGAGTTATCATAGCAAAGAAGATCCTTTAACTCCAGCAAATTTTAAAGAACAAACCATGCAAATATTAAAAATTTTAGGTTACGATGTAAGCTTAAATTTGATAGATGAAAATCAAATTGATGGAAAATTTATTAAAAATTTAGATCATGGTTGTGGTATACCTGATAAAGCCTTATTTAGAAAAGAACTTCCTTTAATGCTTGAAAAACTACAAAAAAGAAAATCTTTTATGCAAGAAAATTCCATCTCTTATCCTTGTGGGAATAAAGTATTTACTTTTAAAGATGTAGAAAATCAGTTAAAATTGATTATTAATTAAAAAGGAAAATATATGCTCATAAACCAAACCTTTGAAATCGATTCTTGTGATGATGTAGAATTAAATATAAAAAGAACTAGTAAACTTGAATACCGCATAAGTTATGATGATGAAAAAGATCTCAAAGCTATAGTTTTTGTCATAGGAGGTTATGGAGCCAATGCAAATATATATTTTTTAGACTCTTATAGAAATTATATTGCTAAAAATTTTGATGTTGTAGCAGTGCA
>NZ_MJWQ01000024.1:0-1432 GCF_001762325.1 Campylobacter sp. BCW_6871
AAAGATTTTACTTGTTATTCTTTAGCACTTTGTTTTTTGCACCTTCATTTTTATTTGGTGCAAATATTGAAAATATAAAAAAATATAGAAATTCAATAGAAGGAGAGAAGCTTAGTTAAAAGTTTGTTTGATACCGCAAGTAACCCACTCCAGTTGCCCCAAAAATTGAGCTTGGTTAATATGCCTTGACTATAAATAAACAAAGCAGTATAATAACCACTAGAATGAGTTTTATGTACCTCCTTTCAGGGGTTTCACAATTTAGCCGTAGGGGGTCAGCCTGCGGCTTAAACCCTTAATGTAATTTACCAAACAAACTCTTTAACTTCTGAAACAATTTATGAAAGATTTTTGTATAAGTTTTAATATTTTATATGAAAATTTAGGTGTAAGCTATAAACAAGAAGCCTTTCGAGCTAGCTAAGAATACTTGGCTTTAGTTAGGAACCTCCTACTTCTAAGCGTTAGCGAAAGTAGGAGTAATTCACAGTTTTCATTGTTTTAAAATTTTTCTTTTCGTTATTAATAGATAATTTTGATATATCATATCTATCCCAAAAGATAAGCTCTAAAGGTTGTTGTAAAAAATGATAAGCTAAGCTTATAAAAATAATCAAAGCTATAAGCACACCACAAGGTATATAAAATCTTTTAAGTTTGTAGAAGGGTTTATTCATTGTTTATCCTTTATTACTCTGCTTTAATCTCTCCACCTTTAACCACAAGTCCATTAGAGTCTATAGTTACTTCAACTCCACCTGCTTTAATGATAACACAATCAGGTTTTGCATTAATAATTGTTTCTCCTACCTGTATAGTCGCTTCGCTATCGGCTTTTAACTCATGAATAGTTTTTGCATAAGTTGTGATATTATCAGCTACCATGCTTGTATTTTTATCACTTTCAAATCCTATGGATTCATTACTTGTAAAAAGAATATTATCTTTGCTTTTATAATCCATCTCTTTCTCGCTTAACACTTGCATTTTATCACTGACATTAATACCATAATGCCCCTCAACCACTTCCTTTTTATTCCCCTTCACATTTCTTATTTCATCTTTATGTATAATAGTATTTTGATTTGCACCTATTTCTATGTCTTTGTTTTCTCCTACAAACTCATGAGAGTTTTTAGCCACTCTTACTTTATTATCTACTCCTACATTTAAGGTATTGCTTAATCCTACTATGGTATCTTTAGATAAGCCTACATTAGTTAAGTATTCTCCTCCTATATTGACATTTTTAGCTAAGTCTATGATTTGAGTATGAATCTTTTTAATCCTTTCATTATAAATTCCATCCACTATAGAATCTTTATCATTTAAGATTCTTTGAGTGAAATTATGCTGGACTAATTCATCATAATCCTTTTGGGCTTTTAAATAAATTTGTTCTTTATCTTTTATATTTGAGAGGGTAAGTTCA
>NZ_MJWQ01000025.1:0-22677 GCF_001762325.1 Campylobacter sp. BCW_6871
ATACCTGTAACATTTTTAATCTCTTCAGATTGAGTGATAACATCACTAGTTTTAACTGAAACATTTTGCATAGAAGAAGTGATCTCTTCTAAAGCTGCTGCAGTTTCTTCTAAAGATTGAGCTTGAGAATTTGAAGAAGTGGTTAAGCTTTGAACAGCAGTTTGTAATTTTCCACTTTCATTAGCTAAAGCATTAGCAAAGTCTGAACTTTGTTTTAGCATTTTAACTATTTCATCGCCTAAAGCATTAGTAGTTAATTCAACACTTCCTGAAGCATTAGAGATTTTATTTCTAAAATCTAAGCTTTTGTATTCTTCAAATATTTTATGAATAACATTCATATCAGAACCTACTCTAGCTTGTAAAACATCAAGAAGTTTATTTAGAACATTTTTAAGTTCAATAAGTTGTGGGTTTCTTGGATTAGCAGTAATTCTTGCTGTTAGATTACCACCTTCTACAACTGATACGGTTTGAACTGATTCTTTAACAGCTTGATTGTCTTGTTCTAAACCTTTTTTAGTAGCAAGGATGTTTTCGTTGATAGCACTTGAGATTTGTCCAAATTCATCATTGCTTTTTACTTCTATAGTAGAAACATTTTTTGTTTTATGGTTGATGAAGTCAAAGAATGAAGTCAAACCTGTTTGGATAGCTGCAAGTGGAGAGAGATATTTTGATACGATGAAATAAAGGAGGATGACGCTAATAATACTTGTAAAAATAACAATCGCAGTTTGTATAAATGCAATTTTATAAACTGGAGCTTCTATTTGTTCTACTGGTTCTCCAACGCAAGCAGTATAAATTCCAGAAACTTTTGCACACACAGCAAATCTTTCACTATTATCTTTTGGTCTAGTATACTCAAAAGGTTCAAAATCTTTCTTGGTTTTTGCAAGATTTGCAATTGCACTAATATCATAACCTTGTTGTAAAAGAGCTTTGTCTGTAGAAACAAATACTTTATTTTCTTCATCAAATACAAAAGTTCTACCTGGTAAATTTTCAAATTCAGCTTGCAAATCTGCTGCAAGAACATCTACGGCCAAAACTCCTATAAATTTACCATCTTTATAAAGCGGAATAGAATATGTAAAGCAAGGTAAATTTGTAGTTACATCAATATAAGATGGGGTAATATAAAGTTTATTTGTTTTAACTGCTTCTATATAATATTCTCTTGTTCTAGCATCATAATTATCAGCTTTTCCATAAGTTCCAAAATCTAAATTTTTAGCATCAGAGTCTGGATCGCTTACAACAAGTTCGCCACTTGGTTGAGCAATATAAACTGCTAAGAATCTTCCAGCATCTCTAAAATTCTTTAAATCTTTTCCAACATAATGCATTAAAGCATCTTGACTATCTAACTGTTCTACAGGATGCTTTAAAATACTTTTAGCCAAACTTTCAAGAGCTAAAGAATTTCTTGCCTTAAAAGACTCCATAGAATTTTTAGCCGTTTTAACATAATTTATTTCAGCATTCACAACTTCATGAAAAATTGCTTGCTTTACAAATATAAATGTTACAACACCTAAAATTATCAAACACACTACTGCGATTAAATTTGCAATCAGTGAAACCTTCAATTTTACGCTTTTCATAATTTAAGCGCTCCTTTCTAATATTATTTTATAGGGATATTTACATAAAGTTTTATAATTATAAATTAAAAAATTTAAATTTTTACTTAAATTTAAAAGTTATAAAAAATTAATTTAATTAATATTAAATTAATTTATATTTATTATTTTTATTTAAAGTAATATCGCTTCGAAAATTCTATGTATTAAGCTTAATATCGTTATAATTTAAAAAAATTTATATCAAAGGAAATATTTTGAAAAAAATTATATTATTTATCTTATCTTTAGGGATATTTTATACTTTCACGCAAGCTAAAAACTTCGAACAAGATCAAAATAATAACAGCAATTTAGTTAGTGTCAGTATAGCACCTCAAGCATTTTTTGTTAAAAAAATAGCCGCAAATACTCTAGATGTCAATGTTATCTTACCTCCAAATAGCAATGAGCATAATTTTGAATTTAAACCAAGCACTATGAAAAAACTTGAAAAAAGTGATATTTATTTCACCATAGGCTTAGAATTTGAAAAAGTTTTTACGGATAAATTTAAACAAAATTTTCCAAAACTTCAAGTTGTAAATATGCAAAAAAACATAGCTTTGATTCAAACTCATGATACACACGAACACTCTCATGAGCATGAACACCACGAACATGAGTATTTTGATCCTCATACTTGGCTAGATCCTATTTTAGTCCAAACTATGGCTTTAAATATTTATGACACCTTAATTCAAAAATATCCACAAAATAAAAATTTATATAAACAAAATTTAGATAAATTTTTAGCAGAATTAGATAGTTTAAATTTACAAATTGCCTCAAAATTAGAAAAATTAAAAAATAGAGAATTTGTAGTTTATCATCCTTCTTGGACATATTTTGCAAAACGCTATAATCTTACGCAAATTCCTGTAGAAATTTTAGGCAAAGAACCAAAAAGCAAAGATTTGCAAAAACTTATCACTCTAATGAAAGATAAAAATTTAAAAGTCATTTTTGTTCAAAATGGTTTCCCTGAAAATGCAGCAAAAACACTTGCTAAAGAATGTGATGCAAAAATTTACAAAATAGATCATTTATCTTATGATTGGGAAAACGAGCTTTTAAAAACTGCTGATGCCTTTTCTCATAATTTATAATCAGGCTTTTTGATGCTTTTTTTTGAAATTTCTAATCTAAACTACGCTTATGATAATGAAATCATCTTAAAAAACATCAATCTTAGCTACGACAATAAAGACTTTCTCTCTATCATAGGTCCAAATGGTGCAGGAAAATCAACACTCGTAAAACTTATCTTAGGACTTTTAAAATCCAAAAATAAAATCCATTTCAAAGCTCTTCAAAGAAAAGAAATAGGCTATGTTCCTCAACACACTCTAGCCAATCCTAATTTTTGTCCAAGAGTACTTGAAATCGTTCTTATGGGACTTGTAAGTAAAAAAATTTTTGGTTTTTATGGGAAAAAAGATAAAGAAAAAGCTATGCAAGCTTTAAGAAGCGTAGGAATGGAAAAATTTTGGAACAAAACAATTGATTCTCTAAGCGGGGGACAAAGACAACGTGTTTTTATCGCAAGAGCCTTAGCTAGTGAATGTAAGATGCTTATTTTAGATGAACCTACCGCAAGCGTTGATAACAAGTCTGCTATACAAATTTTTGAACTTCTAAGCTCCTTGCACCAAAAAGGTATGGGAATTTTACTCATTTGTCACGATATCAACCTTGTATTAGCTTATAGCAATAAAATTGCACATTTAAACAAAGAACTTTTCTTGCATACCAACACTAAAGAAAAAGAAAAAAGTTTATTTTTAAAACACTTATACGAAAACCACTCTCATTTTTGTGATGTAGAAATGAGTTTAAATACTTGTTTTTGCGATGAAGAAAATTGCGATAGTAAAAAACTATGCGAACAAGAATTTACAAGAAGAAATTTGAAAAAAACAGAATTTAAAAAAGAAAATTTTTGTTTAAAATTTTCAAAGGAAAATAATGCTTGAAATTTTAAATTTCACCTTTTTTCAAAACGCTTTACTAGGAGCGATTTTAGTCAGTATAGCTTGTGGGATCATAGGTACTTTGGTGATGATAAATCGCCTTTTTTCTATGGCTGGAGGTATAACACATGGGGCTTTTGGTGGTATAGGTATAGCTTTTTATTTCTCTTTACCTATTTTATTAAGCACGGGAATATTTACTTTATTTTTGGCTTTTTTAGTAGCTTTTTTAGCTAAACACTATGAACACAGAAGCGATAGTATTATCGCTGTAATCTGGGCTTTTGGAATGGCTGTTGGGATTATTTTAATCGATTTAAGCCCTAGTTATAACACAGATTTAATGGCTTATCTTTTTGGGAGCATTTTAGCTGTAGGAACGCAAGATTTATGGCTTATGGCTTTGGTTGATAGCGTGGTGGTACTTTTGATCTTTTTATTTTATAGACAATTTGAAGCATTAAGCTTTGATGCGGAATTTGCAAAAGTTCGTGGTATCAATACAAGTTTTTTTCATTATCTTTTAATCGCCCTTATGGCTTTTTGTATAGTTATTTCTATACGCCTTGTAGGGCTTATTTTGGTTATGGCTTTACTTAGTATCCCAAGCTTTATTGCTGAAAATTTCACTAAAAGACTTGGCTTTATCATGATTTTGGCAAGTTTTTTAAGTATGATTTTTTGTATTTTAGGACTTATACTTAGCTATTATCTTAATCTCTCAAGCGGTGCTTGCATCATAGCTGTAGCTTGTTTTGGTTTTTTAGTGCATTTGATAGGAAAATTTTTAAAAAGGTAAAGGTGCGAATAACACTTGCACTTTTATATCTTTTTGCCCTTGTTCTTTAAAATACAAATGTTCGCTTGCCTTAAAAACAAAAAATTTTTCTGCGATTTTTCTTTGTAAATCTTGAGTTTTTTCACATAAAGGATACACAAGTTTAATATCATAAATTTTAAATTTGCAAGCATAAGCAAACATTTGATACAAATCGCTTTGTTCTATACCCTGTTTTTTATCATCTTCACTATCATTTGGAATTTTCCATTTGGTATCTAGGATCGTTTTATTTTCTATATATAAATCAGGCTTTAACATGAAACAATTTTCATCATTTTTTGAGATTAAATACTTTCCATTGTTTTGAACTTTAATATCTTGAGTTGGATTTACTTTTTTTAGCATATAAGCTACATAATCTTCAAAAATTTTCTCCATAGGAAAAAGCAAAGCAATTGATATCTTAATTAATCTTTTTTTAGTTTTAACATAGTATAATATACACCTTAATTATTATTGTAAACATACAAGGATAATATGGTTAATAACACAAAAAAATTAAAAGCTATTGATTTATTTGCCGGAATTGGCGGAATACGTATAGGCTTTAAAAATATATTTCAAGAAAAATTAGAATTTGTTTTTTCTTCAGAGATAGATAAATTTGCTTGTCAAACATATTTTTGCAATTTTAATGAGCTACCACATGGAGATATAACACAAATAAATGAAAATAATATTCCAAAACACAATATATTATTAGCAGGATTTCCATGTCAAGCTTTTTCTATTGCTGGGCATAGGAAAGGCTTTAATGATATTAGAGGAACATTATTTTTTGATGTTGCACGCATAGTCAAAAAACACAAGCCAGAAATTGTTTTTTTGGAAAATGTTAAAGGCTTCAAAAATCATGACAAAGGAAAGACTTTTTCTGTTGTAAAAAATACTTTAGAAGATATGGGCTATGATGTTTTTTCAGAAGTATTAAATGCTAGAAATTTTGGAATACCACAAAATAGAGAAAGAATATATATTGTAGCTTTTTTAAAAAATAAATTTAAAAATATATCATTTAACTTTAATGAGTTAAAAAATATCGAAATAAAATCCAAGCTAGGAGACATTTTAGAAAAAAATGTAGATGAAAAATATACTATCTCAGATAAATTATGGGCTGGTCATCAACGTAGAAAATTAGAACACAAAAAAAAAGGTAATGGATTTGGTTATTCTCTATTTAATCATAATTCAGATTATACTAGCACTATTAGCGCTAGATATTATAAAGATGGTTCTGAAATATTAATTGAACAAAAAAATAAAAATCCAAGAAAGCTTACTCCAAGAGAAGCTGCTAGATTACAAGGCTTTCCTAATAGTTTTAAAATAACAACAAGCGATAATCAAAGCTATAAACAATTTGGTAATAGTGTAGCTATTCCTGTAATTGAAAATATTGCTAAATTAATTCACAGGGAGTTATATAATGTCAATAAATGATGAAAAATTTGATATTAATTTAAAATTTTACTTTTTTATGAAATATCTAGTTAAAATTAATTTTTCAGATATACAGATAATAAACATTTTATCTCACATATCAAAAAATAAAAATTCTTTATATGAACTAAAACAATATATTAATTTAAATACTAAAAACGGTATAAACCAGTGGAGTTATTTAGAACAAATTATTTACGAAATTAGAAATATTATAGATTTTAATGTATTTATATTTGCTTTAAAAATTTACTCAATTAAAAATTTCTTACTAGAATTAGCTAAAATAAAACAAATGAGCAATATTGAGTTATTATCAAAATTAGATCCATTATCTTTAGAATATGATAAAATAACAATATATAATCCATATTCAACTAGAGTTAATGGAGCTTTATTGGCATTAACATTTTTTAATCATATAGACAATAATCAATTCTTTCATGATAATATAAATAAAGAATATTTTTTAAGCATTTGTCAACTTTCTCAAGAATTAAGAAAACATGGTTTAGAACCAAATCAAATTTTTATGCTTATTTTCAATGAAAGTATTAATCAATCTATCATAAGTTATAGTGGTAATAATTATGAAAATAGAATACTACAAAAATTACAATCTATAGGAATAAATCAGGAAACAATAACCAAAAAGCATGATGAAAACGATAGCTCTACAGAATTTGATTTCTTCTTTAATTTTAATGGAAAATCATATGGAATAGGAGCAAAAAGAACTTTAAGAGAAAGATATAAACAATTTATAAAAACAAGCCAAATGAGCAAGATAAATGTTATGATTGAAATAACTTTAGGACTAGATTTAGGAGAAGAAAAAGCTAAAACTATTCGTAATTATGGAGTATATTTAATTGTATCAGATGAAATATATGAACAAAACAAATTTCTACAAAATATAGATGGGGTATTTGGTTCATCGCAACTTACATTAGAATTGCTAGAAACATTATAATTTTTAACTTTACCACTCCACAAAGGTTCTAGCTTTTTTTATATCATTAAAATTTATAGTAGTTTTTTCTTTATTTTCTAAATTTTCTAAAGTGATATTTTCATCATCTACAGCAATGATTTTTGCTTCGAATTTTTCTTTTTCATTGGCTGTGATCTTCACAAGTTCACCTATACTTTTAGCAAAATGTTCTATCTTACTAAGCTTTCTTTCAAGTCCTGGTGAAGATACTTCTAAAAAATATTCTCCATTTACAGGTGGTTCTACATCAAAAATAGGCGATAAAATTTCACTAAGCCTTGCACAATCATCAAGATTTACCCCGCCTTCTTTTTGCACATAAATTCTATAAATTTTTCTGCCATTTTCACTTACTAGCTCATCATCATAAAAACTAAGTCCTGCTTCTTTGCAAAGGGCTTCAAGATTCATTTTTATCCTTTTTTATTTTTTCAAAAAGTCCATCCATATGGTTTTGATACTCAAGCCTATCATCAAATTTAAAGTGAAAATTCGGACACCTATACCAGCCCTGCTCACTCATGCAGTAATTTTGCAAAGCTCTACTTGCCTTTTTTAAAGAAGATAAAATTTTTTCTTGCTCATGAACATTAAAAAACATCTTATCAAGATACACAAAAGCATCGTATCTGCCTTTTTTACACTCTACATCCACTACACACAAATTTTTCAAATTTTCATCATCTAAATTTGCTAAAGCTTCAGGGATCAGCTCTTTTAAGATACTTTCAGTGCGTAGTTTTTTAATCTCACTTGGGTTCATAGACTTGCTTGTTCCTCTACTTCTTTATAGCTTTCTATATAATCACCCACTCTCATATCATCACACCCTTCTATACCTACGCCACACTCATAGCCTTTTGCCACTTCTTTAGCATCATCTTTAAAGCGTTTAAGCGAGCTTACATTTCCTTCATAAACCACAACTCCATCACGGATAAGGCGAATTTTAGCTCCACGATTAATCACCCCTTCAGTTACCATACAACCTGCGATTTGTCCGATTTTTGGTACATTGATCACTTGTCTAATCTCTGCTTGTCCTAATTGCTCTTCAGAAATAATCGGACTCATCATACCACCAAGCAAGGCTTTTACATCGTCTAAAAGATTATAAATCACATTATAGGTTTTAATTTCTACGCCTTTATCTTTAGCGCGCTCTTTAACTTCTCCTGTTGGGCGTATGTTAAAACCTAGTACTATAGAGTTTTCACTCGCACTTGCAAGCTCTATATCACTTTGTGTGATTCCACCTACCCCACTATGAATGATATTCACTTTAATTTCATCATTTCTAAGTTTTTCTAAACTTGCTTTTAAGGCTTCTAAAGATCCTTGCACATCAGCTTTTAAAATAACAGGCAAGGCTTTTAGATTACCTTCTTTGATCTTAGCTCCAAGCTCATCAATGCTAACTTTAGTAGATTTACTAAGTTCTTTTTGGCGATTGTATTCGTGGCGTTTATTAGCGTATTCTCTTGCTTCTTTATCGGTTTTTACTGCGATTAAAATTTCACCTGCATCTGCTACTTCGCTAAGCCCTACGATAACCCCACATTCGCCTGGTTTGATTTCTTTTAAGGCTTTACCTTGATCATCACTCATCGCACGCACTTTTCCATAAGCCTCACCTGCAACCACAGTACTTCCTACAGTAAGTGTTCCATTTTGCACGATGATAGTAGCTACCGCACCACGCCCTTTTTGCACAGAACTTTCTATAATACTTGCTTTAGCAAAACTTTTTGGATTGGCTTTAAGCTCTAAAATATCAGCTTGTAAAAGCACGATCTCAAGCAAATCTTCAATCCCCATTCCTGTTTTAGCCGAAACCCCTACAAATTCATAAGATCCACCCCATTCTACTGGCATGATTTCCATTTCTGCGAGTTGAGTTTTTACCATATCAGGATTTGCTGCTTCTTTATCCATTTTGTTAATAGCAATAATAATAGGCACACCTGCTGCCTTAGCATGATTTATCGCTTCTTTGGTTTGTGGTTTTACCCCATCATCTGCGGCTACAACGATGATTACAATATCAGTGATACTTGCACCCCTTGCACGCATAGCAGTAAAAGCTTCGTGACCTGGAGTATCAATAAAAGTAATTTTACGCCCATTTTTTTCTACCATATAAGCACCCACATGCTGAGTAATACCCCCTGCTTCACCACTTGCAACGCGTGATTTTCTAATATAATCTAGCAAAGAAGTTTTACCATGATCAACATGCCCCATGATAGTGATCACAGGTGCTCTAGTCACTAAATCTTTTTCATCAGTCTCTTCTTCATAGTCTTTTACATAATCAAACTCATCAGCCTCGTTAATGATATTGATCTCTATACCAAATTCAGCAGCCAAAATTTCAATCGCATCTTCATCTAAGAAATCATTTTTTGTTGTCATCATTCCAAGCATGAAAAGTTTTGAAATCACTTCACTAGTGCTTCTTCCTATCTTATCAGCGAATTCATACACACGAATTTCTTTAGAAATAGCAACGCTACTTACTTCTTCTACTTCCTTTTTTTCAATCTTTTTGGGTGGTTTTTTACGACTTCTTCTTTGAATTCCACCTTCAAGTCCAAAACCCGCAGAATTTCCAACAGCTTGTCTTATAAAATTAGGTTGTTTTTTATTGATATTTTGTGGTTTTTCTTGTTCTTTTACACTAAAATCAGGTAACACTACCTCATCTTCATCATCTAAAGAAATATCACCAAAATCATGTTCATCTAAAAAATTCATTTTTTCGGTACTTTCTTTTTTACTCGCGACAAAAGATTTTTTTTCTTTTTTCTTTTTCTTCAAACTCTCATCAGCATTTGAAAACATGGTTTTTAAACTTAAGCGCTCTTCATTATTGATAGATATATCATTTGAATTTTTTACTTCTTCTTTTTTAACTTGAATTTCTTCTTCGTCTTTTTTCTTTTTAACAATAACAAGTCCGCGTCTTTTGGCTAAAGTTGCACTAGCAAGGCTTTGTGGCTTATGAGCATCAATAATTTCTTGTTTTTCTTCTTTTGCATTTTCTTTTTCAACTTTTAATTCTTCTTTTTTAACTTCTTGTTTAAGCTTTTCTTCTTTTTTAGGTTCTTTTTTTTCAGATTCATTTAGCTTTTCTTGTTCTTTTATATTTTCTTTTTTAGGCTTTTTTGCCGTAGAAGTTTTGATATTTTTCTTAAAAGCTTCTGGAATTTCTCTTGTTTGTATATACTCATAAATAGCTGCTGCGATCTCAGGTTCTACAGCATTTGATGCTGTTTTAATTCCAAGTCCTAATTCATTTGCCTTTTCAATAATTTCCTTACTATCATAACCTAATTCTTTTGCGATTTCATGAATTCTAATCTTTGCCATTTAAAAATATCTCCTTAAGTCCTTGCTGAGTAATTTTAGTATTTAAATTTTTACATATTTTAGAAAATGCTTTTTGTAAGATTTTATCTTCTTTCTCAATACAATTTTGACATAAATATCCGCTTCTTCCATGTTCTGTTTTAGGCACAATATCTCCTAAAACAACTTTAAATCTAAATAACATATTTTGCTCAAAGCGGTTTTTACACACTATGCACATTCTAATTGGTATATGTTTTTTCAAAATTATATCTTTTTTTTATATTTTTTAGCAAATTTCAAAGCCATTATCATCAAATTCTAAATATTGCACACGAAAATCTTTAAATTTTGTTTGCATTTTCTTTGCCAAAGCTAAAGCATCATCTTTAAAAGCTAAAGAAAAAAAGCTCGATCCCGAACCTGAAAGCGTACTCATTAAAGCTTTATTTTCTAAGGCAAATTTTTGCACTTCAAAAAGCTCGGGTAAGTTTTTCATACGATTGATTTCATGGAGCTTATCTTGACTTGCAAATTTTAAAAATTCATATTTTTTCTCCAAAAAACAAGCGGTTAAAAATGAAGCATGAGAAAGATTGAAAACCGCATCATTAAAACTTAAATTTTTGGCCAAAGCTTGGCGTGATTGTTCCGTGCTCATTGCCAAATTTGGGATCACAACCACAGCAGCTAAATCTTTATCAATCTCTTTTTTGATGCTATAAACTTTATTTTTTTCAACCAAAGAACACACAAAACCACCAAGAGTAGCTGGAGCGATATTATCTGGATGGTTTTCATAAATTAAAGCTTCATCTAAAATACGTTCTTTTTCTACCTTAAATCCACTCATATAATAAGCACTGGCAATAGCTCCAACAATCACAGCTGAAGAGCTTCCTAACCCTCTTGAAAGAGGAATGTTATTTTGAAAAATAAAACGAAAATTATCTTTTTTTCCGCTTAGTTTTTCATAAATTTCATAAAAAATATTTACAAATATATTGTTTTTTTTAAGAAAAATATTATCACTGCCCTCACCTCCAATACTAATGCTAAAAACACCTGATTTTTGGATTTGAGTTTCATTAAAAAGCTTTAAACTAAGTCCTAAACAATCAAAACCTGGCCCTAAATTCGCACTCGTAGCGGGAACTAAAATTTTCAAATTTCATCCTAAATTGCATCTAAAAAATAAAAGGGAAGATTATCATTATTTAGTTTAAGCTCTTGTAAATTTTTTGGTAAAAAAAACTCTGCTGGGATATTTTGCTCTAAACAAATTTCACCCTCCTTATATACAAAACAAAAGTTTTTATTTGCGCTTATAGGTTTATAGCCATTTAATTCAAAAGCACTCACCGCAAATAAAGGAATATTTTTCACTATACTTAAAGTACTCAAACTTACATAAGAAATTTTAATCCCCATATAAGAACCTGGACCATTAGCATAAATTAAACTTGTAAAATCATATTCTTTAAGCAATTCATCTAAAATTTTTGGTAAAAATTCGCTTGCTTTTTCTTCACTTTTATAAGTTTTTATAAGTTTATCATCTTGATAAATTCCGATCATTAAAGGCTTAGATAAAGCATTAAGCAAAAGAGAGGTTTTTATGCAAATACCTTTTCATAAGCTTTTTGGGTTGTTTTTTCAAGGCTTACAATTTCATAAGCATCTTTATCTTTTAAAACTTCTTTAGTAAGCAAATGATTTAAATGATGACTCCCAGCATATGAAGTATAATCTCCAAAAACACGATATCCAAGTAAGGTTAAATCTCCAATTGCATCTAAAATTTTATGTCTTACAAACTCATCTTTGAAACGCAAACCCTCAGGATTTAAAATACGATTTTCATCTACCACTATAGTATTTTCTAAACTTCCACCTAGTGCTAAATTCATACTCCTAAGGGCTTGAACATCTTTTAAAAAACCAAAAGTTCTAGCTCTTGCTATGTTTTCTATATAATTTTTTTTGCTGAATTCAAAATTGTAACTTTGTTCACCTATAACAGCATTGTCAAATTTAATCGTATAGTTAATACGGGGTTCTTTAGTAGGAGTTAAACGCACAAATTTATTACCATCTCTTACTTCTATAGGCTTTTTAATTACCATAATTTTTTTAGGCGCATCAAGTTCTTTTACCCCTGCTTCATCAAGCATCATACAAAAACTAATACTTGATCCATCCATAACAGGAGCTTCGTTTGCATTTAAAACAATGCGTACATTATCGATTCCATAAGCATTAATCGCACTCATTAAATGCTCTATTGTAGAAATAAACCCCCTTTCATCTCCTAAAACAGTTGCCATTTGAGTATTGATCACATTTTCAGGACTTGCCTTATAACTTGCATTAAGATCGCTTCTAAAAAATACTATACCACTATTTGCTTCTAAAGGCTCTAAAGTAATTTCTATGGGTTCACCCTTATGAAGTCCTATACCTACACCTTTGACAGTTTTTGCTAAAGTTAATTGTTTCATTAATTTTTTCCTAAAATTATCTTTTTACCATCATTTAAAACATTGTAAATATTATTTTCTATCCATTTTTTATCTTGCCATTGTTCAGGACGCGTTTCAACTCCTTGAACCAAAACTCCAAAATGCAAATGATCACCTAAGGCTAAACCACTTGTTCCTGTTTTACCTATAATGCTTTGTTTATTAATCATTTCATCTAAATCAACATTTTTAGAAGAACAGTGCCCATAAAGACTATATACTCCAAAACCATGATAAACAATTAAATTTAAACCATAAATTCCATTTTCAGCAGCAAAAACAACCTTGCCTGCGTTATTGCTTATGATAGAAGCTTGTGCTACGCTTGCTAGATCAAGCCCCATATGATAAGAATCACTCACAAATTGCCCATTATAAGAATAATACCTATGATCAGCAAAATCCGCTACTTTCATACCATTTTTAAGAGGTAAAAATAAATTCAAATCAAAATTATCAATTTTTTCCTCAGGTACTTTTGAAGTGATTTCATGGATAAGCTCTTCATTACTATTTCTTAAAGTTTCATTGACAAACTTAAATTTTTCATAACGATTGAGATTATTATCTTTTGGAGCGTATTGATTGGCTAAATTCTCAATCTTTCCATCTAAAAATTTATCCGTTAGATTGATATTTGAAACACGATATTTACGATTAACAAAATAATACCTTATACGTTCTTTTGAAATATTTCCCGCTTTATCCGTAGCGATAACAAATGCGCGAAATTCCTCATCCCTTGCATCCCAAGCAATCAAAGCCGCATAATACCCTTCTTTTACATAAGGTGTAACTTTAAAGATTTTACCTTTATTTGTTTCTATATACACCTTATCTAAATTAGCATCATCGGCCTTAAAAACAACTGCCCCAGCACCGCCTTGCTCGATTTGGTAAGAATTGCTTATGATATTGATTTTTGGAGCCGTATTATCTACTAATACCGCAATTTGTTTTCTTGCTTCATTGCCACTAAAAAAATTCCAAAAACTAGAATCTTTAGCTATCACCTCCAAAACAAAAGATTTTACATTTTCTTTGTAACCAAATTTTGGCAAAGCAACTTGTAAGGTAATATCTTTTAAATTAGAAATCTTTTCATCTGCTATAACCATTGCACTAGTATTGTCGTCTTTATGCAATATAATTTGTACATTTTTGATAGAACTTTCATCATCTTTAACATGCACTAAAATAGGTTTTTTAAGATCAGTATATACAACATCTGGCATTAAAATTTGAGGAGGATTTTTTTCAAAAATACTTAATCTTGAAATAAAAAAAATCAAAATTGCTATTAAAACTAAAATTAAAACAGATAAATAAGTTTTGCCTTTTCTTTTTGCCATAACCTTCCTTAAAAATTTTCAATGTTTTTGTTGTTTTTAGTATAAATTCTATTATATTTTCAGTAAATATCTAGCAAATTTATAAAATTTCTCTTAGAGTATTAGCCTGTTTCATCCATTCTCTTAATTCATCATTTTTGTCTAATTGTATCATTTGTTTACATCTCTCTAATTCTTGTTGAAAAAAATCAATAGAACTTAATAAGTTATCTTTATTTTGTAAAAAAATACTTTCCCACATTTGTGGCGATGATTTGGCAATTCTGCTCATACCTTTAAAAGATCCTCCAGCTAAATGAACAATATTTCTTTTATCCTCTTCTTTCATTACAAAATTTGCCAAAGAAAAACTTATAACATGAGGCAAATGAGAAATAATAGCAGCATGATGATCATGGGCTTTACTATCCATAAAAACAATTTTCATCCCTAAATGAGAAAAAATTTCTACTGCTCTTTTTTGATGCAAGTCATCAGCTATTTCACTATCACAAAGAACACAAACTGCATCTTTATAAAGCTCTTTAAAAGCCGCTTTTGGACCTGAATTTTCAGTTCCTGTCATAGGATGAGCAAAAAGAGTTTGTTTGATTAAATTCTTAGGCAAACTTTCTATAATTTTTCTTTTTGTACTTCCAAGCTCTATAATTGTTACATTAGAAGGCAAATCAACTAACTTTTGCAAAATTTCTATAATAGCATTAACAGGAGTTGCGACAAAAATCATATCACATAAAGCTAAATCTTTAAATTCTATAAGCTCATGAATAAGACCTAATCGCAGGGCATCTTTTTCATTTTCTTTACTTAAATCCATACCATAAACACAAGAAATAAGCTTATTTTCTTTCAAACAAAGCCCTAAAGATCCACCCATAAGCCCAAGCCCTATAATTGCTATTTTCATACTTTTTACCTTAGTTTTTTTGTTAAATTTTTTTTGCTATTATACAGCTTTTAATAAAGCTTTAGGTAAAAAATCAATGAAAAAACATCTTATTAGTATTTGTGCTTTAGTTGCTATAGCCAATGCAGCAACCATTAAGGATATTAAATTTATCGGATTAAACCACTTATCAAATACAAGTGCCATAAATATTACAGGGCTTAAAATAGGAGAAGAAATAGATCCTGCAAAAATCAACACTGCTATTCTTAATCTTTATAAACAAAATTATTTCGAAAATATTTCAGTTGAAAACAACAATGGAATTTTGGAAATTATAGTTACTGAAAAACCAACTATAGCAAAGGTTAGTATAACAGGTATAGCTTCAAATGATAGAAAACAAGTTGAAAGTATTTTAGGGATTAAAAGAGGTACGCTACTTGATGAAGGAAGTATAAAAGAAGCTATTGAACGCATTAAAGCTTATTATGAAGCAAAAAGTTATTTTGATACTATTGTAGAATACAAAAAAAAGACTTTAGAAAATACCGATGGGTTAGAGCTTGAATTTATAGTAAATCGTGGTGAAAATATCATTATTGATAATGTTCATTTAAGTGGAGCCAAGAAATTTTCATATTCTGATATAGAACCTTCAATTGTCAATAAAGAAAAAGAATTTATGGGTTGGATGTGGGGACGCAATGATGGAAAATTAAAAGTTTTTGAGCTTAGCAATGATAGTTCAAGAATTGCTGATGAGTACATGAAAAAAGGATATTTAGATGTTCAAGTATCTCCTCCTTATCTTAAAACCTACACAGATACTTATCAAGCAAATTTGACTTATTTTATCAAAGAAGGAAAGCCTTATAAAATTAAAAGTATAAACATAGAAAATCCTTTATTTGATGATAAACAAAATGCACAAACCGTAAAAGATTTAAGATCAAGCGCTGGCAAAACTATCAATATTGAAGACATTAGAAAAGATGTTAAAACCATAGAAACACAAAGTGCTGATTTAGGTTATGCGTTTGTAGAAGTCTATCCTGATATTCAAAAAAATGATCAAACTCAAGAAGCTACTGTTGTATTTAAAGTAATCCCTCATGATAAAGTTTATATAAGAAATGTTATTATTTCAGGAAATTCACGCACTGTAGATCGCGTCATACGCCGAGAATTATATATAACAGAAGGTAATTTATACAATAGAACAGACTTAAGCGAGTCAAAAAATGCTTTAAAAAGAACTTCTTATTTTGACGATGTGAATATCAAAGAAGAAAAAGTTGACGATACACATATTGATTTGATTGTTGATGTTAAAGAAGCTTCTACAGGAGCTATTTCTGGAGGCATTGGCTATGGATCAAGCGATGGTATTTTACTTAATGCTTCTTTATCAGATACAAATATTTTTGGTTCAGGGATAAAAAGCTCTGTAAGCGTAGATAAAAGCGATGATACCTTATCAGGAAGGATTAGTCTCATAAATCCACGCGTTCTTGATAGTCAATATAGCCTAGGTGGAACACTTTATTCAAATGACTATGAATGGGATAATTATTCAGAAAAAAATTACGGCTTTGATATAACAGTTGGACGCCAATTTGCAAGATACTATAATGTAAGCTTAACTTATAATCTTGAACAAAGCGATATTTATCACTTAAGTCCAACTCTTTTAAGAACAGGATATGAACTTGGCAAAAGTATTAAAAGCTCTATAACTCCAGCAATCACCTTTAACAATACAGATGATTATTATCTGCCACGATCAGGTATCATTGCTTCAACTAGTTTAGAATACGCTGGACTTGGCGGAGATCAAGAATTTATTTCATCAAGCTCTAAATTTAACTTTTATCAAGGTTTGCAAGACTATATAGGATATGATCTTATTTATCGCTACAAAGCAAGCTTTTATAAAGTATGGAATGAAGGTTATTTACCAATTAACCAAAGAATTTATTTAGGTGGTATTAGATCGATACGCGGTTTTGAAAGCAGAACAGTAAGCCCTAAAAACCAATGGGGAGATGAAGTGGGAGGAACCATAGCTTTTGCCAATTCCGTAGAACTTAGTTTTCCTTTGATTGATAGAATTAAACTTCGTGGTAGCGTGTTTTTTGATTATGGTATGATAGGACGCAAAAATTTAGATGAAATAAAAAGAATGAGTACAGGTATAGGCATTGAATGGATTACACCAATTGGACCTTTACAACTTGTATTTGCCAAACCTCTTAATGATAAAAAAGGTGATGATACTAACAGTTTTGAATTTAATCTTGGAACACGCTTTTAATGAAAGAATTTTTAGATGCTTGCTTGAATGCAAATTTGCAAATACGTAAGTATCTAAACAATATCCCACAAAATGATCTTAAACTTTGCTCTAAATTAGGCTATGATGAAAATCAAGGCTATGAGCTTGACTTAAAATGTGAACAAATTTTCATAAAATATCTTAGTTGTTTTGGGCAAATTTTTTCTGAAGAAAGTGGCTTGATCGGGAAAGATAACCCAAAACAAATGATTCTTGATCCTTTGGATGGAAGTTCAAATTTTGTTTCTAAAATACCATTTTATGGAACTTCTATAGCTCTCATAGAAAAAGATCAGGCAAAAAGCGCTTTTGTTTGCAATCTTGTCAGTCAAGAAATTTTTGCTTTTAATAACAATCAAGCTTTTAAATCTAATCTTTCCGATCCAAAATACTCACCCTTAACACCTAATCTATTTTCTAAAATAGGTATAGTTGAAAAAATTTCACTTTATCCAGAACTTCTCGATTTTTTAACAAAAAATCAATTAAAATTTCGCTCTTTGGGCGCAACAGCCTTAAGTCTCGCTTATGCTTCGTATTTTAGTTTTGTATTAATTCTTGGAAAAACACGAATTTTTGATACAGTAGCTGCTTTAACAATTCATCAAAATTTATATATAGAAAAAAATGAAAATTTCCTTCTCCTAAGCCAAGACAAGAAAATTTTTGATATAATCTTAGAATTTTTAAAAAATAATTAGGTGAATATATGAATTTTGCAGATATTTTTTCAAAAATAAGAAGACAACAACCTAGCGTTAAAGAAGCTCCAAATCACTGGGTAAAATGCCAAAGTTGTCATGCTTTGATGTATTATAAAGAAATAGAATCTTGTTTTAATGTTTGCCCTAAATGCAATTATCACATGAGAATTTCAGCTGATGAACGTATTAAACTTTTAAGCGATGAAGGCAGTTTTATTGAGTATGATGCAAATTTAGAGGCTATAGATCCTTTAAAATTTGTTGATAGCAAATCTTATAAAAAACGCCTTAGCGAAGGTGAAAGTAAAACAGGTAGAAAAAGTTCTGTTATTAGTGGAGAATGTGAAATCAATGGTTTAAAAACCCAACTTGTTGTATTTGATTTTTCTTTTATGGGTGGATCTTTAGGTTCTGTTGAAGGAGAAAAAATCGTTAGAGCTGTACAAAGAGCCATCACAAGCAAAACTCCTCTTGTCATCGTAAGTGCAAGCGGTGGAGCTAGAATGCAAGAAAGTACTTATTCTTTGATGCAAATGAGCAAAACTAGCGCCGCACTTAAACTTCTTAGCAAAGAAAAACTTCCTTATATTAGCATTTTAACTGATCCTACTATGGGCGGAGTAAGTGCTTCTTTTGCTTGGCTTGGAGATTTAATCATCGCTGAACCTGAAGCTTTAGTAGGTTTTGCTGGTGCAAGAGTTATTAAACAAACTATAGGAACAGATTTACCTGAAGGTTTTCAAAAAGCAGAGTTCTTGTTAGAACATGGACTTATAGATGCCATAGTTGAAAGAGGAGAACAAAAACAATATCTTAGCGATGTACTAAAATTTTTTAGTGGAAAATAATTTGCAAGTTAATATCTTTTGTATTCAAAAAAGTGATGAATTTAAAACTTGGAGTGAGAAATACTCTAAACTTATTTCTAAATACGCCACTTTAAAAGAAATAAATTTTTTTAATAAAAAAATAGCCTTAGCTCAAAATTTAAATGCCATAGAAGCAAAAAAAAGCTATGAAGAAGCTTTTATGCCTTATAAAAAAGGCTATTGTATCGCTCTTGATGAAAAAGGGAAAGAACTTACAAGTATAGAATTTGCAAAACTCATCCAAGATAAAAATGAATTAAGTTTTTTTATAGGCGGTGCTTATGGTTTAAGAGAAGAATTTAATCAAAGTTTGGATTTTAGACTATCATTAAGCAAACTTACTTTAGCACATCAATTTGTTAAAACCTTACTTTTAGAACAAATTTATCGTGCATTTTGCATCAACAACAATCACCCTTATCACAAATAGAAAGTTTTAAAATGAAAAAAAATGAAATACAAAATTTCAAAAATATTTTAGAAGAAAGAAAAAAAACCATCTTAGAAAATTTGCAAAGCAATTCAAATGAAATCGAAGCTCTTCACAATAGCGTCCCAAGCGATAGTGTAGATTTTTCTGTCATAGAAACAGGCTCTCAAATTGACTTTACTATCAGCACCAATCTCAAAGAAGAACTTATAGAAATCGAAAATTCTTTAGATAAAATCAAAAACGGCACTTATGGAATTTGCGAATCTTGTGATGATGAAATCGACTCTCAAAGACTAAAAGTCAAACCTCACGCAAGATATTGTATCACTTGCCGTCAAATTGCAGAACAAGGAAAAAAACATGAAAATTAAACTCTTTTTACTTGCAAGTTTTATTTATATAGCACTTATTTTTGCCTTTGCTTGGCATCTAGAACTAGGAAGCTATACTCTAAATATCAGCACTTATACCTTTGAACTACCTATTATGATATGGCTTGTTATTCCTTTATTTGTTTATATGATTTTAGCCGTTTTACACATAGCATTTTATGGATTTTTGCGTTATTTAAAATTTAAGCATTTTTTTAAAGATGCAGCTAAATTTGAAGCTTATACTCAAGATTTACTCCTTGAAAAAGATCTTAAAACCACTTTTCAAACAAAAGAATTTAGAGCTGTAGCACAACTTTTTAAAACCATAAAAACACATGAAAAAATTCCACACTCAAATAAAATCAATGAAATTTTAGATCTTATTGATGGTTTAAATAAAAACGAATTTTTTAACCTTAGTAAATTTAAACTCGAAAATAACAATGTTTTATATTTGCAAAATGAAAAAAATCATCTCAAAAACGATGCAAATTATGCCTATAGCAAACTTAAAAACCTTAATGAAATCAAAGATGAATTTGAAGAAATTGCTTTTAATACTCTTATAGAAAAAGCTAGTTATGAACAAATTAAAAATGTAAAAATCCCTAAAAAGCCTTCTGAAGTTCTCACACTTATCAAGCGTTTTAAAGAAGGAAATTTAGAACTTAGTGCAGCAGAATACGAAGTTTTACTTTCACACAATATACTAAGCGAAAAAGACTATCTTAACGCAGCAAAACTAAGTACTAAACTTTTAAATCCTGATGCTATTTTAGGAATTTTTAACAAAATTAAAAATGAAAAAAGCGAAGCTTTAAGAGCACATTTATATCTTTTAGCTGAATTTGGACTTTTAGATGAGTTAAGAGAGCAAATTCACAATGATGATAAGAAATTTAATGATTTTAAGGCCTTTTTAGCCTTGCGTGAAAAAAATATCAAAATCAATCTAAACCAACTCATACAATGATAGATTTTAGCAAAAAACCTTTATTTTTAGCTCCTATGGCAGGTTTTTCAGATCTGCCTTTTCGTAATGTAGTAAAAAAATTTGGTGCTGATATTACCATAAGCGAAATGATAAGTTCTAATGCTTTAGTTTATGAAAGTTCTAAAACTCTACATATGCTAGAAAGAGCTGAATTAGAAAATCCTTATATAGTCCAAATTGCAGGTGGAGATAAAGAAGTGCTAAAAAAAGCAGTGCAAATGCTAAATGAAATGGATTTTGTAGATGGGATTGATTTTAATTGCGGTTGCCCTGTAAATAAAGTTGTTAAACAATGTGCTGGCAGTGCTTTGCTAGAAAATTTAGAGCTTTTTAAAAATCTTGTAGGAGTAATTAAAGAAAACAATAAAAAAAACCTTACAAGTGTAAAATTTCGACTAGGATTTAATGAAAAATATCCTGAAAAAATGGCTAAAATTTGTGAAAGCTTGGGGGTGGATTTTGTAAGTATTCATGGACGCACAAGAAAACAGCTTTATAGCGGAAAAGCCGATTATGAATCCATTGCCAATGCTAAAGCGAGCGTGAAAATTCCTGTGATTGCAAATGGCGATATTAACGCACAAAACGCTAAAGAAGTTTATAAAATCACAAAATGTGATGGACTCATGATAGGGCGTGCAAGCGTAGGAAATCCTTGGATATTTTATGAAATCAAAAGCGGTAAAAGTGTAGATGAAAAACTCAAAAAAGAAATCATACTCACTCATTTTGATGAAATGATAAAACACTACAAAGATCAAGGTGTAAGTATATTTCGCAAGCATTTACACGAGTATTCTAAAGGGCATAAAGACGCTTCAGCCTTTAGAGATGAAGTCAATCGTATCAATGATGCTAAGATAATGCAAGAAAAAATCGAAAATTTTTTCTAAACCCTAGTTTGTCTTATAAGATTATTTAATCTATCCATTATAGATCCAACATAAGAATTGATACTTTCACTGCTTGCTTTCCAGCCATTAGCTTTTGCTTGATTAAACTGATTATCAAACAAAGCTCCACCATAACCTATGATTGCATTTTGCCAAGCAACTCCTTTTTCCATTGCATATATATCTGCATCAAGCCAACCCTCTTGTGCATAACCTTTTAATAAACTTGCAAAATCAACTTTGCCTGTCATAATGTCATCTAAGGAAGCTAATGATCCATCAAAGCTTTCTTTAGCCATAGCTTCTTTGAAAGATTTAACTATAGGATTCATTGTGGTATTGCCACCTTTTAAAACATCAGCACCTGTTGATTTTAAAAAACTCATAAATAAAGCTTCTTTAGAATAACTTCCATCTTCATTTTGTGGATAAACTGACATATCAGGATTAAAAATATATTTGTTTGATGTATTTTGAGTTTGCATACTTTGTGGAGTGAAATTTAATGGTTGCAAGCCTGTATTGATATGTCCTAATATTCCTAATTGCTCTATTTCATTGTATTGTTCTTGGGTGTTGTAATAATTTGTTATAGTTTTACTTTCCAAATTTAAAGGTGAAGCAAAATCAAAATCTCCTACTGACATACTTACACCCTTAGGTAAACTATTTAAATCTACTTCGGTAAAACTTGTTTTATTCGCATTGTTAAAAGTGTGATTTAATATCTCATCAAATTTGTTATAATATTGTTTTATAGTATTTGCCATATCTATATTAGAATAATAACTGCTTACTCCTAAATAATTAGCTGTATGAGCATTAAAATCTGTATTATACCTATATATCTCGTCCAAAGTAGATTTATGTATCTTAAAATCTTCAGGAAGTCCTGCAGCTTTATTAAAATCACTTCCCATATAACCATCTTTATCTACACTATAACCATAGGCTGTATTAGTAGAAGTATTACTTATATCTGCTTGTTTATATTTTAGAGTATAAATAGAGTTTTTAAATTCACTTGATATATCATAATTAGGAGAATTTGTCTTACTACTTATACTAAAATTAGTGTTATT
>NZ_MJWQ01000026.1:0-902 GCF_001762325.1 Campylobacter sp. BCW_6871
CAAGACATAACTCTATCCCTCAATGGCAATATCCAATCTTCTTTTCTTTTAGAATTTTTAGAACAAGTAAATAAAATAATCAAAAACAAACACAAAAGAATTATATTTGTAGGACATTCATTGGGTGGGTATTTAGCTCAAATGGCTTTGATATATTGCGATATTAAATATAAAGACAAATTATCTTTTAGCCCTAATGAAGTTTATACTTTTAATTCCCCTAGTGTTTATGGTTGGAATTTTCCTAATATAGCTATATTTTAATTTTTAAAAAAGTAGAATAATTTTATTAAAAATATTAAAAAGGAAAATAAATGGGTGCATTTCGTAAGTTTTATATTGTTTGGGTAGTATTTTGTATAAGTGGGTTTGTTATTTCTCCTGCTGTAGGGCATAATCCAAATAGAGTGTATGAATTTTTTGTAATGCTAGGTTGGATTATTTTTCCTTTAATTCTATTAATGCTTTATCGCTTTTTTTCTCTTTGTGAAATAAAGTTTTTGTATATAGCATTGCTATTGTTACTTTATTATCCTATAGCTTTGATATTATATTACATGTTTTATTATCATAATAGTTTTTATGTTACATTATATATTTTTTTGTCATTATTTAAATAAAGGATAATTTTGCAAGAAAAAATCAATGAATTAAAAGATTATGCAGAACTTGCACAAGCTAGTTATTTTTATTTTGATTTAGAAGATTGTATATTGCAAGAAAATGAAACTATTATTACCTTAAATGAGCTTTTAAACTTAAGCTATAATGGCAAAATAGCTGGAAAAAAAGAAAAGGTCGGACAAAAATATAGTTTTATTAGTAAAGGTAAACTCAACGGAGAATTTGGAGAATTACAGACTAAAAATTTCATTCAAAGATATGAGGTTCAATTTCATCAG
>NZ_MJWQ01000027.1:0-1314 GCF_001762325.1 Campylobacter sp. BCW_6871
CAAGACATAACTCTATCCCTCAATGGCAATATCCAATCTTCTTTTCTTTTAGAATTTTTAGAACAAGTAAATAAAATAATCAAAAACAAACACAAAAGAATTATATTTGTAGGACATTCATTGGGTGGGTATTTAGCTCAAATGGCTTTGATATATTGCGATATTAAATATAAAGACAAATTATCTTTTAGCCCTAATGAAGTTTATACTTTTAATTCCCCTAGTGTTTATGGTTGGAATTTTCCTAATATAGCTATCAACCCTAATACTATAAAAATTATGCAAGATCTTTTAGGAAAATACACTATAGATGTTTCAGAAAAAATCACTCATATTTATGATAATGGTAAAATTGAAATCATTGCTTCAGCTCAATATGGTGCAAGCAATGCTTTAGGTATATATACAGGGAAAAATGATCACTCTATAAAACCTCTTGTTAATACTCTCTATTTTTATTCCTATCTTTTAGAATTAGATGCTAACCATAACAAAGTCAAAGATAAAAGCCTTAGTGAGTGTATAGAGTATCTTAATCATTTTATGAAAAATATTCAAATTTATACAGAAACTTTTGTGTTAAAAAATAATGCTATTAATAATAAAAATTTCGCTCTTAAAAATGGACCTCTTGGACTTTTTAGAAGTTCTCCAGAAAAAATCAATCATTTTGAATATTTTCTTTCATTAATAGCCACCATAATGCAAGAAACAAATGGTATTTTAGAAGAGCTTGGAGATAATTATTATACAAGTTATAAAACTCCTACCATTAGTCAAACAAAAATCATAGATTTTATTTTAAAGGCACAAGAAAAAGAAAAATACATTTTAATTCTTGATAAAAATGATTTTAATAAATACAGAAAAGATTGTTCCTTTATTAATAATCAAGAAAATTTAGCTCATAAAATTGCCATTGGGGAATTTAGAATTTTTATTGTGGTTTATAAAGATATGAAATGTCTTAAAAATATTAATAATATAACAAAAATATATGGATATAATTCAAAAAGTTATAAAATAAAAGATCAAATTTGGGATGAGCAATATTTAGGTGGAGTTTGTAAAATATCACAAGCTTTGTATTTTAATGGAAAAGCTAAAATAGGTATTATTTAGGAAAATTATGATAGGTAAAGACTTTTTATATTCTATTCATAAAGATAAAAAAAGTATTTATTTGTTTTGTGAAAATAAAAGCATCATTGATTGTCAAAGTATTTATGATGAACTTTATAAATTAGAAGCAACGACAGATTTTACTTTTGAAGAACTTCAAAACTATCAAGCTTATATCTTCCTAAACTCCAC
>NZ_MJWQ01000028.1:0-428 GCF_001762325.1 Campylobacter sp. BCW_6871
TAATTTTCTTTCTTTAAGTTTTTCTTCTAAAGGAAGTATATTTTTAATCAAAGCACTTTCTTGTGCTTTGATATGTCCATAAACTAATTCCATAAATTCTAAGTGTTCTTTTACCCAAAGAATACTTTTATTAAAAGCATCTTCTTTGGTTTTAGGATTTAAAACATAAATTCTAGCAAGATTAAGTTCAAATTGTATGAATAAAGATTGCAAAATATCATACACATCTCGTATTTGTTTGATATCTTCAAGTTTATTTTTAAACTCATCTATTTTTTCAATAGCTAAATTTAAATATTCTTCTTTTTCATTTAAACTCAAATATATACTTTGTATATTTTCAAAATCATTACTGAGTATTTTATTAAAATCTCTACAATGTTTAATACTTTGATAAACTTTATAATAAGCCTTAAGTAAAAACTCAT
>NZ_MJWQ01000029.1:0-1048 GCF_001762325.1 Campylobacter sp. BCW_6871
AATTTTTGTTCTAACAAACCTTTCTTTCAATTTTCTAGAATTTATTTTTTAGAACTGATGAGTAATTATTATGAAAAATTTCATGAGGATGTTTTGGAGTTAAATAAAAAGCTAGTGCAGCATTTTAAAGATTCTATTATTTCTCATGGTAATGATTCACTTGATGCCCTTCAAGGCATAGAACAATTTGTTTATAATCTTCCTCAAATGATCACTCATCCTAGTTATACAGAATTACTTTCTAAAAGAAAGAATTTAAGTGATACAGCTATTATTGTTTCTACAGGACCAAGTTTAACCAAACAATTACCTTTATTAAAAAAGTATGCTAATAAAGCTACGATTTTTTGTGCAGATTCTTCTTATCCTATTTTAGCTAAGCATGGTATAAAGCCTGATTATGTACTTTCTTTAGAAAGGATTCCTTTAACTTCTGAATTTTTTAATCATGATTTTGGAGAATTTGATAAGGATGTTTTGTTTGTTTGTGTAAGTTGGGTCTATCCACAAACTATAAAATATCTTCAAAAAAATAATAGAAATTTCATGCTTATTTCAAGACCTTCTGATTTCATTAAAAATGTTAATTTTCATCAATATGGCTATGTAGGCTATGGGCCAAGCGTTGCACATATGGCTTATGAATTTGCAACGCATCTAAGTTGTAAAAATATCATTTTTATAGGACAAGATTTAGCTTATGCTAAAGATGGATTTTCTCATACTAAAGATTATAGCAATCTTGATAAACATGAAGGACATTTTCAAAGAGATAAGGGAAAATTTCAATGTCTAGCCTATGGAGGCAATGGAAAGGTTGAAAGTTCAGGAATTTGGACTATATTTAGATTCTCTTTACAAAATACCATTTCAAGAAATATTATTTCAACCACCTACAACTGTACCGAAGGTGGAGCAAGGATAGAAGGAACTATAGAAAAACCTTTTCTTTGGGCTTGTGAAAATTTACTTCATAAAGATTTAGATAAACCTTTTGAAAAATTAGAACCTTTAAGTTTAAATAAACAAAATGAGTTTTTACTTAAGG
>NZ_MJWQ01000030.1:0-983 GCF_001762325.1 Campylobacter sp. BCW_6871
CTAAAATACAAGCTAGTCCTCTTGCTAAGATTAAGTATGATAGGATAAGATGGCAAGGGATAGGAGATAAATTAGGAGCGGCACAAAAAAGCAAAGAGAAAGCAAAAATGCTTTTATATTTGGAAAATGAAAATAAAAAAGGTAAGGTAAGTGATAAAGAAGTTCATCTTTATAAACATAATGGAATATGGCCTAAAGATACTCCAAAACCTAGAAGTCCTGATTATATTGGTGAAAATGGGGAGATTATTTTAAACATTAAACAAAGAGCCATGGAAATAAAAAATACTTTAAATGGAGGATATAATAGTGTTTCTATAAAGACAAAAGATAAACTCACCAGATATGATTTAGATGGTAAACCACATTATGAGAAGACATCAAAGAAAATAATTGATACGCCTCATAAAATAGAATATACTAAACATATAAATCCTCAAGATCCAACAAAGTATAGAATGTCACAGGGTTTAGTAGAGCCAATATCTCATAAAGATTTAGATATTGTAGAAAATTATTTAAAAAGGCAAAATAATGAAATTTGAGAATTTAAAGCATGGAAGTTTATTTAAAAGAGAATTTTATCTTAAAGATGTAAAAATAGATTTGAAAAATGACTTTTTTGTTTATTCTATCATAACAAATGAAAAAACTTTAGAAATATTTTTTAAATCAGAGAAAAAAGATATACAAGATTTGCAAATTGTTTTTTATGATTATAAGTTACTACACTCAAAATCATATTGTAAAAATTTTAATCAATTAGAAGCTAATTTTATCGATTTGATAAGAAATAATTGGGATGATATAACAGGCTATATTGAAAAAGAAGAAGAGATGTTGATAAGCATATATTTTGATAATGATTTAGAATATATTACTTTAACTTGTAAATATTTTAATATAGATTTTATGGATTAAATAAAGGATAAAAAATGACAAGAGAACAAGCAGAACTAATTATAGAAGAAGAAAAGTTGATT
>NZ_MJWQ01000031.1:0-550 GCF_001762325.1 Campylobacter sp. BCW_6871
AAGTAAAATCTTTTCATGGACTGTTTTAAGAAGTTAAAGAGTTTGTTTGGTATAATTATAAAAGGTAGATGCCAAAGGCGGCTACCTTTGGCATTAATCATAACCTAGAAAGGCGGTGATTAAATTGCTAAACATTGTTCTAATAATTATACTCTTAATGCTTTGCTATGTCAAGGCTTCTTGAGTATCCCCTGCTTTTGCAGGGTTTAGAACAATCCCTTTGGCTTACCAAACAAACTTTTAACTAAACTTCTCTTCTTCTATTGAATTTCTATATTATTTTATATTTTTAATATTTGCACCAAATAAAAATGAAGGTGCAAAAAACAAAGTGCTAAGGAATAACAAGTAAAATCTTTTCATGGACTATATTAAAGAAGTTAAAGAGTTTGTTTGGTATAATTATAAAAGGGTGCAACGCCAAAGGGCTGCAACCCTTTAGCGTTAAATTTACCGCCCAGAAGGGAGGTGAGTTTTAATGCTCAAAATTGTTCTAATAATTATACTCTTAATGCTTTGCTATGTCAAGGCTTCTTGAGTATCCCCTGCT
>NZ_MJWQ01000032.1:0-108912 GCF_001762325.1 Campylobacter sp. BCW_6871
CCCCCCCGAGTGAATGCTTCTTTTAAATATTTGTTTTTCATATTATTCCTTTTTATATAAAATCAAGTAAAATAAAATCTTTTAATTTTGGGCATATTTCGCACAAATAATCACTATACCATTGCATCAACTCCCTTCTCTCTTTTAAATTTTGTGCAAAATTATATGAAGCTTTAACCTTATTTTTTTCCGTATGTGCCAAACACATTTCTATAATATTGCTACTAAACTGATGTTTTTGAATATTTTCGTGAGCTAGAGTACTAAACATAGATCTAAAACCATGTGGAGTAAAATCTTCATTTGAATATCCCATTCTTCTAAATACCATTCTTACTGTATTATCACTCAAGATCTCATTTAGTCCATCGCCTTTCTTTTTTGTTTAATGGATTTAAATAAAAGATCATGATGACTTATTTGTTTGTATTCTTTTAATAATTGCACTGCAATATCACTTAGATGTATACAATGCGCTTTTTTCATTTTCATTTTTGAAGCAGGTATGTTCCACAAGCCATTTTCTAAATCAATATCTTCCCAAGCAGCATTTCTTATGCTAAAACTTCTTTGCGCAGTAAGAAGCGACAATAAGATTGCCATTTTTGTATTTGTATCACATTGTATATAAATAATATTTTCAATTAATTCTTTAATTTTTGAAACTTCCGTAATAGTCGCAAAATGTCTTGTTTTTTTTGTTATAGACCAAATCCTTTCTTTTTATACCAAGCATAATATTATTTTCAATCATCTCTTTGTTAACTGCATAAGTTAATGTTGTAAATATTTTTTTACCGACTTCGGATTTTTTTGTAGTTTTATTTTTTCAAGAACATTTAAAATGTCGCTTCTTTTAAGATTACTAATGGGAATATCTCCTATAATAGGATAGCAATGATTTTCCATTCGCTTAATAGACTCATTGAGAGTGCGTTTTGTTATGTCGTTTTTTTGAAGAAAATACTGTTCAGCAATTTTTCTAAAACTTGTATCACATCCTTCTTTTTTTCTTATACTTTCATTAGTTTTTAGTAAAGTTTTTATCTCATTTTTTTATCTCGAGCTTCTTTAATTGATATTTGCGGAAATTGCCCCAAAGTTATTCTTTTTAATTTTCTTGTTTTTGGATCTTTACAATCAAATACAAAAGACTTTTTGCCGCTAGGATAAACTAATACAAATAAATTATCACTATCGCTAATTAAAAATTTTTTATCTTTTGGACTAATATTTACTATATCTTTCTGTGTAAGCATTTAAAAATAGACTCCTTGTGGTAATTTCTCCTAACTTTTTAGAATAAAAAATAAAAAGTTAGGAGAAAAGTTAGGAAAAAAGTTAGGAAATGAATTTTAACGGAAAAAACTTTAATTTAGGCTTTATATAGCTATAAATGCCTATTTTATCAATATTTTATAAGTATGATATTTATAGTAGTTTATAGTATCGATGGTGCGGTTAGCGAGATTTGAACTCGCACACGCAGAGCGTACCACCCCCTCAAGATGGCGTGTCTACCAATTCCACCATAACCGCATAAAAAAAGCCCAAAAAGGGCTTTGATAAGTTTTATTGTAAAACTATAAAAGGATTTGCATAAAGTGCTATTAGCGCGATAACAAGAGCATAGATAACTTGTGCTTCAATCATCGCTAAAGCGATAAACATAGTTGTCATTAATTTTGGCCCAAGGCCAGGGTTTCTAGCTGTTCCTGCAATTGTTGCCGCTGCAGTATTACCCATACCGATAGCACCACCAAGTGCTGCAACACCAAGACCTAAACCTGCTGCAAGAACTGAAAATGCTTTAATCCATACATTAATAGCTTCTTGCTCTACTGGAGCATTAGTTTCAGCTGCAAAAGCTACTGCTGAACATGCTAATAATAAAAAAAGAACTTTTTTCATTATCTTAACCTTTCTATAAAAAAATTTTTTCAATTTTTAAATCAGTTCGGCTTGCGTATCCCTACTTAAGACTTAAAAATAAAGCCGAATTATAACCAAAAGTATCTTTATTTTTATTGAAATTTACAAAAATTCACATTTTTGATTTAAATTTGATTGTTTTCAATAAAGCTTAAAAGTTTTTTTGCTTTAATAATATTTTAAAATAATTTTTAAGTTAAGGTTGTAACATTGAGTTCTAAATTTTCAAAAATAGGTTTCATTTTAGCGGTAGCAGGTTCAGCGGTGGGCTTGGGTAATGCTTGGAAATTTCCAACATTAGTAGGTCAAAGTGGTGGATCTGCTTTTATCTTGCTTTATATAATTCTTACTTTAGGTGTAGGTTTTGTGATATTTTTAGCTGAGCTTAGCATAGGAAAAATTAGTGAAAAAGATCCGGTTAATGCCTATGAAAAGTTAGCACCTTCAAATAAAAAAGCTTGGTCTTATGTTGGTTTTACTATGGTGGGGGCGATTTTAATAGTTTCTTTTTATACCTTGGTGATTGGCTGGATAGTTAAATATGTGTTTTTAAGTATCACTGGAAATTTGCCTATGGATCTAGAAGTAAGTAAAGCACAGTTTGGATTTTTTACAAGTGAGGATTTTTTAAGTCAGTTTATTTGTTTTACTTTGGTTTTTTTATGTGTTTTTTATATTGTTTCTAAAGGTGTTAAGAATGGGATTGAAAAGTTAAATGTTTGGATGATGCCTTCATTGTTTATTTTACTTATTTTGATGCTTGTTTATGCTATTAGTAAAGATGGTTTTATGATGGCGGTTAAATTTCTTTTTGTACCTGATTTTTCCAAAATCAACACTTCAAATGTTCTTGAAGCCTTAGGACTTGCTTTTTTTAGTCTTTCTTTGGGCGTTGGAACGATTATTACTTATTCTGCTAGTCTGCCTGATAAAACCAATTTTATTACCAGTACTTTAAATATTATTTTTATCAATCTTTTAGTTGGTTTATTAATGGGTTTGGTTGTTTTTACTTTTATCTTTGAATTTGGCTACAATCCTAATCAGCAAGGACCAGGACTTGTTTTTATTTCCTTAGCTACTTTATTTGAAAAAATTGGGGTGATTGGTTGTATTTTTGGAGCAGCATTTTTTATTTCTTTAATCTTTGCTGGTATTACTTCAGCTGTTTCAATGATAGAGCCTTTTGCTTTTTATCTTATTAATACTTTTGGCATGAGCCGTAAAAAAGCTTTGATTTTAATAGGAATTGTTGTTTATATTTTAGGAATGTTGTGTATTTTATCTTCTTTAAAAAGTACTCAGTTTGGATTTTTTGGAATGAGTTTTTTTGATTTGCTTGATAGTGTTTCAAGCAAGGTTATTATGCCTTTAGGTGGAATTTTGGCAGCTATTTTTGTGGGATTTGTGATGAAAAAAGATGCTTTAAAAATTTTATTTGAACCTTATATGAGCGGTATATTTTTTGAACTTTGGTATGTGTTTTTGAGATTTATTTCCCCTTTGGCTGTTGTTATAGTTATGATAGCCGCTTTTTTAAAGTGAGTTTGAAAAATAATGAGAACATATTTTTCAAAAATCGGTTTTGTATTGGCTGTTGCTGGTGGAGCCGTTGGTTTAGGTAATGCTTGGAAATTTCCAACTTTAAGTGCAGAAAATGGTGGTTTTGTTTTTGTGCTTTTATATTTGTTTTTTACCTTAACTATAGGATTTAGTATTTTTTTGGCTGAAGTGGCTATGGGACGTTTAAGTAAAAGTGATCTTGCAAATGCTTATTCAAATCTTGCTATAAAATATGGCAATAGATGGCGATATGGCGGCGTTTTTATGTTAGGTGGTATTTTTGTCCTCTCTTTTTATCTAGTTATCATGGGATGGGTTTTAAAATATACTGTAGTGAGTCTTTATTATCTTCCTAAAACTTTAGATGAAGCAGCAAGTAATTTTCAGAATTTAATCACTACAAATTTGACAAGTTCTGTTTTTTTCTTCACTTTATCTTTTTTTCTTACTTTATTGATAGTATCTAAAGGTTTAATCAAAGGGATTGAAAAATTAAACGTTGTTATAATGCCTAGCTTATTTTTAATGCTTGTTTTTATGTTGTTTTATTGCATGGGATTTAAGCAAGGTTTTGCAAATGCTTTTTCTTATTTATTTTATCCTGATTTTTCACACTTTAAATTTAGCTCTATTGCCGAAGCCTTAGGGCTTGCATTTTTTACCTTATGCTTGGGAATAGGTTGTATAGTTACATATTCATCAGCCTTGGATAAAAAAACAAATTTTATAAAAAGTTCAGTGTATATTGTTTTGATTAACTTATTGATTTCTTTTATTATGGGGCTTATTGTTTTTACTTTTATCTTTGAATTTGGAGCCGATCCACATACTCAAGGAGCGGGGATTGTTTTTGTATCCTTGATGAGTTTGTTTAATCAGCTTGGGATTTTAGGCTATATTTTTGCATTTTGTTTTTTCTTAGCACTTTTTTTTGCTGGTATTACTTCAGCTGTTTCAATGATAGAGCCTTTAACTTTTTATATGATTAATAACTATCAAATTTCTCGTGCTAAAGCTCTATTTTTAATAGGTTTATTTGTTTTTGTTTTTGGAATTTGTTGTATCTTGTCGTTAAATTTAAATTTTTTTTCTATGTTTAGTTTTTTTGGCAAAGATTTTTTTACTTTATTAGATAAATTAACTTCAAATTTTTTACTTCCACTTGGTGCTATAGCATGCTCTATATTTGTAGGTTTTTTTATGAATAAAAAACAAATTTATAAAATTTTTTCTAAATTTATAAGTCGAAAAATTTTCTTAATTTGGTTGTTTTTTATTCGTTTTATATCGCCTATAGCAATAATTTTGGTAATGTGTTATCAAATTTTTGTATAATAATGAAAAAATATTTTTTAAGGAAAAATAATGGCTAAAAAATTCATCGATGTAATGGATACAAGCTTTAGGGATGGTTTTCAGTCTGTTTATGGAGCTAGGGTTTTAATGGATGATTTTTTTCCTGCAGTAGAAGCAGCAAAAGAAGCAGGCATTACACATTTTGAATTTGGCGGTGGTGCTAGATTTCAAAGCTTGTATTTTTATCTTAATGAAGATGCTTTTACCATGATGGATAAATTTAGGGCTATTGTAGGAAAAGATACCAATCTTCAAACTTTAGCAAGAGGGGTCAATACCGTTACTTTAGATACTGGAAGTAGTGAACTTATTGATTTGCATGCAAAACTTTTTGCAAAACACGGTACTACAACGATAAGAAATTTTGATGCCCTTAATGATGTAAATAATTTAAAATTTAGTGGTGAATGTATAGTAAAACATGGGTTAAAGCATGAAATTACTATCACTTTAATGGATTTACCGCCAAATTGTAAAGGTGCCCATGATGTGCCTTTTTATGAAAAAATTTTAAAAGAAATTTTAGCAGCAGAAATTCCTTTTCATAGTATTTGTTTCAAAGATGCAAGTGGGACTTCTAATCCAAATAAAATTTATGAAACCATTAAAATGGCTAGAAAAATTTTACCTCAAGATACACACATTAGACTTCATACGCATGAAACTGCAGGAGTGAGTATAGCCTGCTATCTTGCAGCACTTGAAGCAGGGGTTGATGGTATCGATTTGGCTGCGGCTCCAGTAAGTGGCGGAACCTCTCAGCCTGATATTTTAACCATGATGCATGCTTTAAAAGGCAAAGATTATGATTTAGGCGGACTTGAGGAAGAAAAAATTCTAAAATACGAAGAAGTTTTAAAAGATTGTTTAAAAGAATATTTTTTACCACCTGAAGCTACTATGGTAAATCCACTTATTCCTTTTTCTCCTATGCCAGGAGGAGCTTTAACAGCAAATACACAAATGATGAGAGATAATAATATCTTAGATAAATTTCCACAAGTCATTCATGCTATGAGAGAAGTTGTAGAAAAAGGTGGATTTGGTACTTCGGTTACTCCAGTTTCTCAATTTTATTTTCAACAAGCTTTTAATAATGTGATGTTTGGACCTTGGAAAAAAATAGCAGAAGGTTATGGAAAAATGGTGCTTGGTTATTTTGGAAAAACTCCTGTTACACCCGATGCAAATATTGTTGAACTTGCTTCAAAACAACTTAATTTAGAACCTACTACAGAGCTTGCTATTAATATAGCTGATAAAGATGAGAGTAAAAGTATAGTTTATACCAAAACCTTGCTTGAAAAAGAGAGTATAGAAACGAGTGAAGAAAATATATTTATTGCAGCAGCTTGTAAAGAAAAAGGTATAGCATTTTTAAAAGGAGAGGCAAAGGTAAATGTACGCAAATTAGCTAGTATGCCAAAGCCTATGAGTGTAGATGAAAACAAATTTACCGTAGCTGTAAATGGTAATAAATATCATGTAGAGGTAAGCTATGGTTTTGATAAAGATGTTAATGTTAAAAGTGTAAAAAAAGTAGAAGAAAATAAAAATATTGTTTCTTCAAATTCAACAAGTTCTGTAGATGCTGAAAATGAAGTTTTAGCAGGTATTTCAGGTAATGTCTTTAAAATTTATGTTAACGAAGGTGAAGAAGTAAAATCAGGTCAAGCCATCATGGTTTTAGAAGCAATGAAAATGGAGATTGAGGTTAATGCTCCAAAAGATGGAATTATTTCAGAGCTTTGTATTAAAATAGGCGATACTGTTAACGAAGGCGAAGTATTAGCTATCTATAAGAATTAAAGTGAGGGAAAGATGAAAAAATTTGATAATTTAGGTTTGGATAATATAAAAGAAATTTTTCATAATTTAAGTTATGATGAATTAAATGCTCATGAAAAAGCAAATAATGAAGGTTTAAGTACGGATAATGATACTTTTTGTGTAGATACAGGGATTTTTACAGGTAGAAGTCCTAAAGATAAATATTTTGTAAAACAAGATCCATCTAGTAAGTATATTGCTTGGGGAAAGGTAAATCAGCCCATTACAAAAGAATTATTTGATAAGCTTTTGACCAAAGCAAAACAAGAATTAAGTGGAAAGAAAATTTATGTTCAAGATGCTTTTTGTGGCGCTTCTTTGCAAAGTCGCAAAGCAGTAAGATTTGTTACTGAAATTGCATGGCAAGCGCATTTTGTTAAAAATATGTTTATTCGCCCAAGTCAAGAAGAACTTGAGAATTTTAAAGCAGATTTTATTGTTTATAATGCTTGCAAATGTATCAATGAAGATTACAAACAAGATGGTTTAAATTCAGAGGTTTTTGTAATCTTTAATGTTGAAGAAAATATAGCAGTTATTGGTGGAACTTGGTATGGCGGAGAAATGAAAAAAGGTATTTTTTCTATGATGAATTATTGGTTGCCACTAGAAAATAAACTTTCTATGCATTGTAGTGCAAATGTCGGAGAAAAAGGTGATGTAGCACTTTTCTTTGGACTTAGTGGCACTGGAAAAACTACACTCTCAACCGATCCAAAAAGAAAACTTATAGGTGATGACGAACATGGTTGGGATGATGAAGGTGTATTTAATTTTGAGGGTGGTTGTTACGCAAAAACAATCAATCTCGATCCTGAACATGAGCCTGAAATTTATGGTGCCATTAAAAGAAATGCACTTTTAGAAAATGTAGTTTTAAGAGCCGATAAGAGTGTTGATTATGCTGATGCTTCAAAAACAGAAAATACAAGAGTTTCTTATCCTATAGAGCATATTGAAAATCATGAGCCTAGTCTAAAAGCAGGGCATCCAAAAAATATTATATTTTTAAGTGCAGATGCTTTTGGAATTTTACCTCCAGTAAGTAAACTAAGCAAAGAGCAGGCTATGTATTATTTTTTAAGTGGTTATACAGCAAAAGTAGCTGGAACTGAGCGTGGTATTTTAGAACCTCAAGCAACTTTTTCAGCTTGTTTTGGAGAACCTTTTATGCCTTTGCATCCAACGGTTTATGCGAGATTACTTGGTGAAAAGATTGAAAAGCATGAAGCTAATGTTTATCTTGTTAATACAGGCTGGAGCGGTGGAAGCTACGGTGTGGGTAAAAGAATGAGTATTAAGGCTACTAGGGCTTGCATTAATGCTATTCTAGATGGAAGTATTGCAAAATGTGAATTTGAAAATTTTGAAGTGTTTGATTTAGCTATTCCAAAAGCTTTAGAAGGTGTAGAAAGCACGCTTTTAAATCCTATAAATACTTGGTCAGATAAAAATAATTATATTGCAACAAGAGATAAATTAGCACATATGTTTATACAAAATTTTAAACGTTACGAAGATGTCAAAGAAGGCATTGAATTTAGCAAATTTGGACCAAAAATTTAAGGCATTTAAATGAAAAATGAAATGTGGTCAGGACGCTTTAGTAGTGCAAGTGATGAGCTTTTAAAAGAATTTAATGCAAGTTTAAATGTAGATAAAACTTTGTTCAATGAAGATATACAAGGTTCTATAGCACACGCTACAATGCTTGAAAGTTGTGGTATTTTAAAAAAAGAAGAATTAGATGCTATTATAAAAGGTTTAGAGCAGGTTAGAAGTGAAATAGAGCAAGGCAAATTTATTTTTGATATTAAAGATGAAGATATTCATATGGCTATAGAAAAGCGTTTAAGCGAGCTTATAGGTAGTGAAATTGGTGGAAGACTTCATACTGCAAGAAGTAGAAATGATCAAGTGGCTACTGATTTTAAACTTTTTGTCAAAAAATCTCATATTGAACTTATAAAGCTTTTAAAAGAATTGATTCAAACCATGCTCGAACATGCCAAAGTGCATAAAAAAACTATTATGCCAAGTTTTACACATTTACAACACGCTCAGCCTGTGAGTTTTTCTTTTTATATTTTAGCTTATGCTTTTATGCTAATGCGAGATATTAAGCGTTTGCAAAATAGTCTAGAACTCGCTGATTTTTCGCCACTTGGGTCTTGTGCGTGTGCAGGAACAAGCTATGCCACCAATCGTGAGTTGAACGCTAAAATTTTAGGATTTAAAGATATTATGCCAAATGCTATGGATGGAGTGAGTGATAGAGATTTTGCTCTTGATTTACTTTATGATATAGCAGTTATTTTTACACACACTTCAAGACTTTGCGAGGAAATGATTTTATTTTCAAGTTCGGAATTTTCTTTTATATCCATAAGTGATAGTTTTTCAACAGGAAGTTCTATCATGCCTCAGAAAAAAAATCCCGATGTTTGTGAACTTATACGCGGAAAAACAGGGCGTGTCTATGGAAATCTGATTTCTCTTTTAACTATAATGAAAGCTCTACCTTTAGCTTACAATAAAGATATGCAAGAAGATAAAGAAGGGCTTTTTGATAGTGTAAAAACCGCTAAAGATAGTTTAATCATCTTAAATGCAATGTTAAAAGAAATACGAATTAATAAAGAAAATATGCTTAATGCTTGCAAAAAAGGTCATTTATTGGCTACTGATTTGGCGGATTATTTAGTGCGTGAAAAAAATATTCCTTTTAGAAAGGCACATTTTATAGTAGGAAATGTTGTTGCACAAGCTGAAATACAAGGCATTGATATAAGCGAAATTAAAGATCTTTCAAAAATAGATCCTATATTTGATGAAAAAGCTATAGAGCTTTTAAATTTTGAAATTTCTTTAAATTCTAAACAAAGTGAAGGCTCAAGTTCTACTACAAGCGTAGAAAAGCAAATTCAAATTTTACAAGAATTTATTAAAAAAATATAAATATTGTTTAGGCTATTTTGCCTAAACATTGAATCTAAAATGCATTACATCGCCATCTAAAACGATATAGTCTTTTCCTTCAAGGCGTAGCTTTCCTGCTTCTTTGGCGCCATTTTCGCCTTTGTATTGGATATAGTCTTCATAGGAAATAACTTCAGCTTTTATAAAGCCTTTTTCAAAGTCATTATGAATCACGCTCGCTGCTTTTGGTGCTTTCCAGCCTTTTTTGATTGTCCAAGAACGCACTTCAA
The DNA here is from genome assembly GCF_001762325.1 of Campylobacter sp. BCW_6871. NCBI lineage: Bacteria > Pseudomonadati > Campylobacterota > Epsilonproteobacteria > Campylobacterales > Campylobacteraceae > Campylobacter > Campylobacter sp. BCW_6871. The sequence continues at coordinate 9,891 of NZ_MJWQ01000032.1, forward strand.
CTACACCAGCGGTAAAATAACTGATCAGTCCAAGCTTAGTAAAAGCAGTGCGTATGATTTGATCAAGACCGCTTTCGTTAACTCCTAGAGAACTTAAAAATTCACGACTTTCTTCATCACTTAATCCTACTAATTCTTCTTCGATTTTTGCACAAAGCTTGATAACTTCATGATCATTTTTTTTAGCATATTCTTTTAAAGCTTTTACATAATCATTATCTTCACTAATACCATTTTCATCAACATTTGCACCATAAATCACTTCTTTAGCAGAAAGCAGTCTTAATTCTTTGATTAAGGCTTGATAAATTTCGCTTTCTTTTTCAGGATAAGAACTTGCAGCTAAGCCTTTGTTTAAATGATCAAGTAAAGAATTTGCAAGTTCGAGGCTTTCTTTAGCACCCTTTTGGTTGGCTTTGGTTTCTTTGGTGAGTTTTTCTATTTTTTTACTAAGTTGTTCAATATCTGCTAAAATAAGTTCTGTATTGATAATTTCTACATCACGCAAAGGATTAACTCCACCTTCAACATGGGTGATATTTTCTTCATCAAAACAACGCACTATGTGTAAAATAACCTCAGTTTCGCGTATATTTGAAAGAAATTTATTTCCTAAGCCTTCACCCTTACTTGCACCTTTAACAAGTCCAGCGATATCTACAAATTCTATTAAAGAATGCATAATTCTTTCAGGTTTTACGATTTTAGCAAGTTCATTAAGTCTTAAGTCAGGAACTTCAACCATGGCTTTGTTAGGCTCTATAGTGCAAAAAGGATAGTTTGCACTTTGGGCATTTTGTGCTTTAGTTAAAGCATTAAAAGTCGTTGATTTGCCAACATTTGGAAGTCCTACTATACCTACGCTTAAACTCATTTAGATTTCCTTAAAATTTGAATTAAATAATTAACACACATTCTAACTCCAGCTCCACCTGCACCAAAACTAGAATATCCCCAAGATTTTTCCGTATAAGCAGGTCCTGCTATGTCAAGATGTAACCATTTGTCTTTATATTCTTTACGAATAAATTTATCTAAAAATAACCCCGCGGTAATTGCGCCTCCATAGCGACTAGAGGCAGTGTTGCTAATATCGGCAATATTTGATTTTATAAGTTCTCTTAAGTGGGGGTTAAAGTGTAAGATTGTAGTATATTCTCCACTTTTTTTAGAGCTTAGATAAAAATCATTTTGCAATTCTTCACTGTTTCCCATAATAGCACTTGTAAATTCTCCAAGTCCTACAACACAAGCTCCAGTAAGTGTTGCCATATCGATAAGTAAATCAGGTTTTAAATCTTGTGCAAAAGAAAGACAATCAGCTAAAACCAAGCGTCCTTCTGCATCTGTATTTCTTACTTCTATACTTACGCCTTCGCGACTGATTAACACATCATCAGGCTTATAAGCATTGCCGCCTATCATATTTTCAGTTGCACCTAAAATACAATGCACTTCTAAATCTAAAGCAAGCTCGGCTACGGCTTTTATGATCCCCATTGCTGCTGCTGCACCGCTTTTATCAGCTTTCATTGTAAGCATAAAATCAGCTGGTTTTAAGCTTAATCCACCGCAATCGTAAGTTAAGCCTTTTCCAACAAATACAACACGTTTTTTTGCATTTTTGGCTTTATAGCTTAGATGAATGAGGCGTGGTGGATGTACCGAGGCACGATTGACTGCCAAAAAAGCATTCATTTTTTCTTTGGCCAAAAATTTTTCATCATAAATTTTACAAATAATGTTTTTATTTTCTTTAGCTAAATTTTGCGCATCTTCTGCCATTTTTAAAGGGGTGTAAATTTCAGGAATTTCATTGACTATATTTTTAGTAAAATTTGTGGCATTAGCTAAAATTTCTCCACGCTCCAAGCCTATCTTAGCTTCATCTTTATTAAATTTCTTACCATTTAATTCTTCGCTTGAAATAATAAATTTTTCCAAAGTGCTTGTTTTTTTCTCGCTTTTATATTTATCAAATTTATAAGCTCCAAAAAGTACGCCTTCAACTAAAGATGTAAAACTTCTAACTACACAATCTCCTATTATGCTAGGAAGTTTTACGCTTTTTATATTAAGCTTTTCAAGAGTTTTATATGCTGTGCAAAGACTTAATCTTATATCCTCATAAGCAAGGCTTTTAAGCTCTAAATAAAGCTTTTTATTGTTTAAGTCTAGTAATACACCTTCGCCTTTGTAATTATTAAGTTTAAAAAAATCTTTTTCTTTGTTAAAATTTTTTAAATTTTTATCCTGTATAAAAATAAGTTCAAAGTCTGCTTTTATAGCATCTAGTTTTTTATCGTTTAATTCAAATTTCATGATTTTTTCCTTTTATCTTTAAGTATAGCTTTTTCCATTTGTTTAAAACCAAATAATAAAAGGGATAAAAAAGCTATAATAATAATGGCTGCATAATACCAATGTTCTTCAGCCCAAGTCACCATCTTCCAAATTTGTTCTCCAAAATACCAAGCTAAAAGTATAGTGATTGATGCCCAAACCCAAGCACTAAAAAGATTGATAATAGCAAATTTTTTTGCACTATAACGCGTGACTCCTATACTCATAGGTATAATGGTTCTAAAGCCATACATATAGCGTTGTATAAAAATAATAGGCCAACCAAAACGTTGTAAAAGTAAGTGTGCTACTGCAAATTTACGCCTTTGGGTTTTTAATTTTTTTTGTATGTAGCGTTTATTATATCTTCCTATATAGAAATAAATTTGATCGCCTACAAAACCACCAAGTCCTGCTATAAATATAACAAAGCCTAAATTTACATGTCCTTGATGGGCAAAAATACCTGCCAAAATTAAAGCCAACTCCCCTTCTAAAATACACCATAAAAAAATAATAATATATGCTAGATCTTTGTATTGGTAAAGTAAATTTTTTAAAAATTCTTCCATTTGCGCCTTTCTATAGTTTTAAATTTCTAAAACACTATAAACTGAAGTAAGTTTTTCAAGTTTATTTGCTCCATTTAAATCTTTAAGATTCATTAAAAAACAAGCTTCAATGCATTTTGCTCCAGCTTTTTGAATAAGTTCATACGAAGCTATAGCTGTTCCGCCAGTTGCTATTAAATCATCTACAAGTAAAACCTTTGCATTTTGAATATTTTTAAATGCATCTTTATGAAGTTCTACTTTATCGCTGCCATATTCAAGATCATATTCGCAGCTAAAGGTTTCAAAAGGGAGTTTTCCAGGTTTTCTAATAGGCACAAAAGGAAGATTAAGTTTTGCACAAATCATAGATGCAAAGATAAATCCTCTGCTTTCTGTTCCTGCTATGAAGTCTAGATTGTAATCTTTGTAGCGTTCTTTTAAATGTTTAAGTAGAAAATTTAAAGCCTCTTTGTTATTTAGTAGAGTGGTAATATCTCTAAAAATAATTCCTTTTTTTGGAAAATCAGCAATAATTCTAATGCTATCAAGCAGGTATTTTTGTTCTTCTTGTGTTAGTTTTATCATAATAATGCCTCGATTTTTGCTTCTAATTCTTTAATTCTTTGTCTTAGTTTGTCATTTTCTAAACGATATTGAGAATTTCTAGTTCTTAAAGATGTAAGGTCTGCTTTGATTTTATTAAGCTCTTCTGTGAGTATATCTATATTTCCAAGACTTCTTTGAAGTTGGATTTGTAGTTTTCTAATAACAATCTCAGTATCATCAAGATTGTTTTTGATAAAATCTTTTGATGTTTTTTCTTTATTAAGTAGAGTTTTATAGTAAAACAACATTACAATCAGATAGATAGTTGCACAAATTAATATAGTTAAAACAAGCCAGTTTGTAAACATTATATTTTTACCTCAATTTTTTGAATTCTTTGCATATGTCTCCCTTCTTCAAAAGGAGTTTGAATGAATTTTTCTATAATATCTGTAGCTAATTCAATCCCGATTAATCTTCCACCTAATGCCAAAACATTGGCATCATTATGTCTTCTTGCAAGTTCCGCACTTAAGCTTTCATGGCATAATGCGCAGCGAATGTTTTTATGACGATTTGCTGCAATAGAAATTCCAATTCCACTTCCACAAATAAGAATGCCAAAGCTTCGTTTGTCTATTTTTTCGGCAAGTAAATGTGCATAATCAGGATAATCACAGCTTGCGCAAGTGTTTGTTCCTAAATCGTTAAAAATTATATTTTTTTCTTTTAAAAATACGCAAATTTTTTCTTTTAATTCAAAACCAGCATGATCACTAGCAATATAAATTTTTTCCCTAAGCATTGGTTTCCTAATTACTATATAAAATAAGATAAAAATCTAATCTTATCATATTAAATCATAAAAACAGCTTTTCTTTTTTTAAAAATAAGCTTTATTTTTCTTTATATATGTTAGAATTTGCGACAAGAAAAATAAAATTTCAATAAATTAAGGGGAGAAGAAAATGAAGCTCATACTCATAGGATCTTCAACAGGTGGTCCTAATCAGCTTAAATTTCTTTTAAAGGATATTGATATAAAAAATACTTGTGTAGTTATAGCTCAACACATGAGTGTTAGTTTTATTCCATCTTTTGTGGGGCAATTTAATAAAGAGGCTTTTAGTGAAGTGTGCTTATTGAACGATAAAGAGATATTAAGCAATAAAATTTATATTTGCCCTAAAAATACTATTTTATCTGGAAATTTAAATATTGTAGCCTCTTGGCAAGATGTGGTATCAAGTTTTAAGCCAAGTGTAGATTTGCTTTTTCATTCCGCTGTTTCTTTGGCAAAAACAAATAAAATACTTGCTATTATTTTAACGGGTATGGGAGATGATGGCGCAAAAGGTTTATTTGAGCTTTATAAAACAGGGGTTAGATGTTTATGTGAGAATGAGGCAGATAGCGTCGTTTATGGTATGCCAAAAAGAGCAAAAGATATGAATCCACATTTAAAACCTATGAGCTTAAAAGAAATTAAAAAAGAAATTATAAATTTTATTGATCAGGATTAATAAAAGGAAAATTACATGGAAAAAAAAATAACTCCTAGCGAATTAGAACTTAATGAATTTATAAAAATTATCAACGAAATGAGCGGTATTGATTTAACCGATAAAAAAAATATATTAGCTTTAAAGTTGAATAAATTTCTTGAAGGAACTAATACTAAAAATTTTTCCGAATTTTTGGGAAAATTAAAAAGTAATAGACAACTTAAACAAGAAACTTTAGATTTTGTAACCATAGGTGAAACTTATTTTTTAAGAGAATTGGCTCAATTGAAAGAAATAATTTATTATGCCAAAAGCTTAGAAAAGAGAGTAAATATCCTAAGCGCCCCTTGTTCAAGTGGAGAAGAGGTATATTCTTTGGCATTATTGGCTGCACAGAATTTTATTAAAGATATGTATATTTTAGGCATTGATATTAATTCAAGCGTGATTGAAAAAGCAAAACTTGGAAAATATCAAGGAAGAACTTTACAGCGATTGAGCGAGAGTGAAAAAAGAAGGTTTTTTTTAGAAAGCGAAGATAAATTTTATACTATTAATAAAAATGAGCTTTGTACTTGTAAATTTGAACTTTGCAATGTTTTTGAAGAAAAATTTTCAAGATTGGGAAAATTTGATATTATAGCTTCTAGAAATATGATTATTTATTTTGATCATGAATCAAAACTAAAACTTATGGAGAGATTTCATAGAATTTTAAATGATAAAGGAAGGCTTTATGTTGGCAATGCTGATTTAATTCCAGAGACTATTTATTTTAAAAAGATTTTCTCTCCAAGAGGTGTTTACTATGAAAAAGTATGAATTCTAAAAATTACTAAAAGTTACACTTTAGAAATTTATTAGTAAAAATAAGTTACATTTTGAAGTAGTTTTCTTTATTTAATGATAAAATAATTTTAATTAATTTTATATTTAGTTAAAAATAAAGGAAAAAACTTGATTGAATTAAAAAATGTAAACAAATACTACGGAACTCATCATGTTCTAAAGAATATTAATCTTTCTGTTAAAGAAGGTGAGAAGCTTGTTATTATAGGTCCAAGTGGAAGTGGAAAAAGTACAACTATCCGTTGCATGAATGGGCTTGAAGAAGTTAGTTCAGGAGAGGTCGTAGTTAACAATCTTGTTTTAAATCATAAAAATAAAATTGAAATTTGTCGAAAATATTGTGCAATGGTTTTTCAGCATTTTAATTTATATCCACATATGACGGTTTTGCAAAATTTAACCTTAGCTCCAATGAAACTTCAAAAAAAATCTAAAAAAGAAGCTGAAGAAACAGCTTTTAAGTATTTAAAAGTCGTAGGTTTAGTGGATAAAGCAAATGTTTATCCAGCAACCCTTTCAGGCGGACAACAACAGCGCGTTGCTATAGCAAGATCACTTTGTACTAAAAAACCCTATATTTTATTTGATGAACCTACTTCAGCCCTTGATCCAGAAACCATACAAGAGGTTTTAGATGTAATGAAAGAAATTTCACACCAAAGCAATACTACCATGGTGGTTGTTACACACGAAATGGGTTTTGCAAAAGAAGTAGCAGATAGGATTATTTTTATGGAAGATGGCGCTATTGTGGAAGAAAATATTCCTAGTGAATTTTTCTCAAATCCAAAAACCGAACGAGCGCGACTCTTTTTAGGGAAAATTCTTAAAAATTAACCAAAATTGAAAGGAGAAAAAATGGTTTTTAGAAAATCTTTATTAAAGTTGGCAGTTTTTGCTCTAGGTGCTTGTGTTGCATTCAGTAATGCTAATGCAGCAGAAGGTAAACTTGAGTCTATTAAATCTAAAGGACAATTAATAGTTGGTGTTAAAAATGATGTTCCACATTATGCTTTACTTGATCAAGCAACAGGTGAAATTAAAGGTTTTGAAGTAGATGTTGCCAAATTGCTAGCTAAAAGTATATTAGGTGATGATAAAAAAATAAAACTAGTCGCAGTTAATGCTAAAACAAGAGGCCCTTTGCTTGATAATGGTAGTGTAGATGCAGTGATAGCAACTTTTACTATTACTCCAGAGAGAAAAAGAATTTATAATTTCTCAGAACCTTATTATCAAGATGCTATAGGGCTTTTAGTTTTAAAAGAAAAAAATTATAAATCTTTAGCTGATATGAAAGGTGCAAATATTGGAGTAGCTCAAGCTGCAACTACAAAAAAAGCTATAGGTGAAGCTGCTAAAAAAATTGGTGTCGATGTTAAATTTAGTGAATTTCCTGATTATCCAAGTATAAAAGCTGCTTTAGATGCTAAAAGAGTTGATGCGTTTTCTGTAGACAAATCAATATTGTTAGGTTATGTGGATGATAAAAGTGAAATTTTACCAGATAGTTTTGAACCACAAAGTTATGGTATTGTAACCAAAAAAGATGATCCAGCTTTTGCAAAATATGTTGATGATTTTGTAAAAGAACATAAAAGTGAAATTGATGCTTTAGCGAAAAAATGGGGTTTATAATATGAATGAAAGTGTAGGTTTTGTTGAACATTTAAGACAAATTCTTACTTCTTGGGGTTTATATGATGAAAATAGTATAAGCCCTTTTGCGGTATGGAAATTTTTAGATGCTTTGGATAATAAAGATGCTTTTATTAATGGTTTTATTTATACTTTAGAAGTAAGCATTCTTGCTTTGCTTATAGCTACAATTTTTGGAACTATAGGCGGAGTTATGGCTACAAGTAGATTTAAAATTATCAGAGCCTACACTAGAATTTACGTAGAGCTTTTTCAAAATGTTCCTTTGGTAATACAAATTTTCTTTTTGTTTTATGCCTTGCCTGTTTTAGGTATAAGACTTGATATATTTACTATTGGTGTATTGGGTGTTGGGGCTTATCACGGAGCTTATGTAAGCGAGGTGGTTAGAAGTGGAATTTTGGCTGTACCAAGAGGTCAGTTTGAAGCTTCTGCGTCTCAAGGGTTTACTTATATTCAACAAATGCGTTATATTATAGTACCTCAAACCATTAGAATTATTTTACCACCGATGACAAATCAAATGGTAAATTTAATCAAAAATACCTCTGTATTGCTTATTGTAGGTGGAGCTGAGTTAATGCATTCTGCTGATAGTTACGCAGCTGATTATGGAAATTATGCGCCAGCTTATATATTTGCAGCGGTTTTATATTTTATAATTTGTTATCCTTTGGCTTATTTTGCAAAGGCTTATGAAAATAAATTAAAAAAAGCACATTTAACGAGATAAAGGGTTGTTAATGGAAAATGTTTTTAATGCACAAAATATTGAATTTTTAATGCAAGGTTTATTTCTGACATTAAAAATAGCCTTAGCAACTTGTATTATTTCGATTATTTTTGGAACTTTTTTAGCTATAACTAAAAATTATGGGGATAGATTAAGTAAATTTTTAGCAGCTTGCTATATAGATATTTTTAGAAATACTCCTTTATTATTATGGATGCTTGCAGCTTGTTTTGTTCTACCTATATTTTTTGGACAATTTCCTCAAGCTTTTTGGGGTACTATAGGATTTTCACTTTATACGAGTTCGGTTATGGCTGAAATTATTAGAGGTGGATTAAATTCTATACCAAAAGGTCAGTTTGAAGCAGCTTATTCTCAAGGTTTTGGTAAATTTTTTACTCTTTTTTATATTATTTTACCACAAACTTTTAGAAAAATAGTACCTGCTTTATTATCTCAAATTGTAACCACTGTAAAGGATACAGCTTATTTAGCGGGTTTAGGTATAGCTGAGCTTACTTATAACTCAAAAACTATATTGGCAAAACTAACAAGTTTTGAAGAAATTTTAGCGATGATAGGTGTTGTTGCGGGAATCTATTTTATAATATGTTTTTCACTTTCTATGTTGGTAAGATATTATGCCAAAAAGACAGCTTACATTTCTTAAAAAAGCTTATATTTTTATATAAGCTTTTTAAATTTACAGCAGTTTTTAACATTTTTTTTATTAAAATCCTTTGTATTAATTCATAATTTTATTGATTAAGGTTTTTTATGCGAGGTTATAAAATTTTTTCAGGCTCAGCTAATGTGGAATTTGCAAGACAAGTTTCTAAATATCTTTCCCTGCCTTTAAGCGATGCTGGAGTAAAACGGTTTAGTGATGGGGAGATTAGTGTTCAAATTGATGAGAGCGTACGCGGAAAGGATGTTTTTATTATTCAAAGTACTTGTGCTCCTACAAACGATAATTTAATGGAACTTTTAATTCTTACAGATGCTTTGCGTCGCTCAAGTGCAAATTCGATTACGGCTATTATCCCATATTTTGGCTATGCGAGACAAGATAGAAAAGCAAATCCTAGAGTGCCAATTACTGCTAAACTTGTGGCTAATTTGATTCAGGCAGCTGGGATTGATCGCGTAGCTACGATAGATTTGCATGCAGGACAAATTCAGGGTTTTTTTGATATTCCAGTAGATAATCTTTATGGAAGTATAGTTTTTAATGATTATATTAAAGCCAAACATTTTAAAAATGCTATTATAGGAAGTCCAGATATAGGCGGTGTTGCAAGAGCTAGGAGTGTTGCAAAGCATTTAGGACTTGATATAGTTATAGTTGATAAGCGTCGCGAAAAAGCCAATGAAAGTGAAGTAATGAACATCATTGGAGATGTAAAAGATAAAGAAGTTATCCTAGTAGATGATATTATTGATACTGCTGGCACTATAGTTAAAGCTGCAGAAGCTTTAAAAGAAAAAGGTGCAAAATCTGTTATGGCTTGCTGTACTCATGCAGTTTTAAGTGGAAAAGCCTATGAGAGAATAGCAAGTGGAGCTTTAGATGAGCTTGTAGTAACAGATACCATACCTTTAAAAGAGCAATTACCAAATATTAAAGTATTAAGTGTTACATCTGTTTTTGCTGAAGTAATACGTCGTGTTTATCATAACGAAAGTGTAAATTCTCTCTTTATTTAGATTAAAAAAGCTTAAAGATTGTTTTTAAGCTTTTCATTTTTATGCTACTTAAAGAAACAAAAAACATATATTTTTTAAAAATGTGAAAAAACTAAACATCTTTCTATACAATTTAATCTATAAATCTGTTATTCTTTGAAAATATTTTATTTTCTTAGGAGAAATATGACTCAGTTAAGTACTAAAATTTTATGGTTGCTTGTTGCAACTTTAGGTGCTATTTGTTTTGGTTATTTAGCTTTACAAAATGGCGAAAGTGTATCAGCGATTTATTTGGTGGTTGCTGCTGTATGTATTTATATGATAGGATATAGATTTTATGGGCATTTTGTAGCTTATAAGGTTTTAGAACTTGATAAAAATCGCGCAACACCGGCGCTTGTAGAAAATGATGGGCGTGATTTTGTGCCTACAAATAAGGCTGTATTATTTGGACATCATTTTGCTGCTATTGCAGGAGCAGGTCCATTAGTAGGACCTATCTTGGCTGCTCAAATGGGATATTTGCCTTCTATGCTTTGGATTTTAGTAGGAGGAGTTTTAGCGGGTGCTGTGCATGATTTTGTTGTTCTTTTTATATCTACTCGTAGAAAAGGTAGAAGTCTTGGCGAGATGATTAAGGATGAGATGGGTAAATTTACAGGTGGAGTTGCTATGGTGGCGATTTTTGGCATTATGCTTATTATTATTGCCATTTTAGCTATGGTGGTTGTAAAAGCTTTAGCAGAATCTCCATGGGGTTTATTTACTATCTCAATGACTATTCCTATAGCAATATTTATGGGAATTTATATGCGTTTTATCCGCCCAGGTAGAGTAGGGGAGGCTTCTATAATAGGTTTTGTGCTTTTAATTTTGGCTATTCATTATGGTAGCGTTGTAGCTGCTGATCCTTATTGGGCTAAAATATTTACTTTAGAAGCTCCAACTTTAGCAGTTGTTATGATGGCTTATGGCTTTATTGCTTCTGTTTTACCTGTGTGGTTTTTACTTGCTCCAAGAGATTATCTTTCAACTTTTTTGAAAATCGGTGTTATTGTGGTAATGGCTGTAGCTATTGTTTTGGTTGCTCCTGATTTGCAAATGCCAAAAGCAAATACTCAGTATTTTGATGGAACAGGTCCAGTATTTGCAGGTGGAGTATTTCCATTTTTATTTATTACCATTGCTTGTGGTGCGATCAGTGGTTTTCATGCTTTGATTTCTAGTGGAACTACTCCTAAAATGCTTGAAAACGAAACTCACGCCTTAGCTGTTGGATATGGCTCTATGCTTGCTGAAAGTGCTGTGGCGATTATGGCTTTAATTTGTGCTTGTATTTTACATCCAGGTCTTTATTTTGCTATAAACTCAAGCTCTGCTTTGATAGGAACAGATGTTGTAAGTGTAGCACAAACTATTTCAAGTTGGGGATTTAGCATTACTCCTGAAGAAATTACTGCTTTGACTACAAATATAGGAGAGCATACTATACTTTCAAGAACAGGTGGAGCTCCAACTTTTGCTATAGGTGTAGCTTTGATCTTGCATGAACTTTTTGGCGGCGTGGATTTGATGGCTTTTTGGTATCATTTTGCTATATTGTTTGAAGCTTTATTTATTTTAACAGCGGTAGATGCTGGAACAAGGGCTTGTCGTTTTATGGTGCAAGATATACTGGGTAATGTTTATAAACCTTTAGGAGATATTCATAATTATCTAGCTGGACTTTTGGCTACGGCTTTAAGTGTTACAGGTTGGGGATATTTTCTTTATCAAGGCGCCATTGATCCTAAGGGGGGAATTTATACGCTTTGGCCTCTTTTTGGCGTGAGCAATCAAATGCTTGCGGGTATGGCTTTGCTTCTTGCTACAACTATACTTGTAAAAATGGGCAAGGCAAGATATACTTGGGTTACTTTAATACCTGCGGTATTTGTCTTAGTGGCAACTCTGTATGGAGGAATTCAAAAAATTATGCCTTATAAAGAAGGCAATAAAGTAGCAAATGCGGTAAGTCATGTAGCCGCCGTTAGCATACAAAGTCAAAAAATTAAAGATTTAGAATTTAAATTAAATAATACTAAAGATGAAAAAGAAATTTCTACAATTAAAAAAGAAATTTTAATAGCCACTCAAAGTAAAGTTGGAAATTTACTTAATGCAATTCTTTGTGTGTTCTTTATGATAGCCACCTTGCTTGTTATAATTTCTTGTATAGGAATTTGTTTAGGTAAAATTAAAATTCCTCTTAAAGAAACTAAGTATATTAAGATTGATGAATTTCAAAAAATTTAAGTATTATTATGAAAAAGCCGAAAGGTTTTTTCATCCCTTGGTGGGACTTTCTAGTTATGATAAGTATTTAGAACATATGAAACAAAAATATCCAGGAAAAATTCCAAAAACCAGAGGGGAATTTTTCAAAGAATGTCTAGATAAAAAATATAATAGTGGCGGTTTAAATAAATGCTGATAAGCTTAAAGGATAAAGTTTTTATCATACAAAATAAGCTTTAAGCATTTAAAAAGCCATGAATTCTTTTAAGTTCTTCACTAATAGGCTTTTTCTTTCCATCTCTTGTAACACTTACATAAGTTACTAAAGCCGAAGTTACATTAATGCAAGAAGTACAACCTTGAGAATCCACTCTTTGAGCTGTGACTTCTACTTCAACGCTGATTGAAGTGTTGCCCACATTTACAACTTTAGAGTAACAAGAAATTATATCGCCTATAAAAACAGGTTCTTTAAAAACTACTTTATCCATAGAGATGGTTACAACGCGTTCAGGAGAAAGTTCTCTTGCTGCGATAGCTCCTGCTAAATCGATTTGTGAAAGTATCCATCCGCCAAAAATATTTCCCGCTGGATTTGTGTCACTTGGCATGGCTACAATTTTTAATTTTGGTTCTCCCATATCTCTCATTTTTACTCCTTATTTTAAAAAATGAATTATAATTAAAAAAGTTAAAAAGGAGAATAAAAGTATGAATAATTTTAAAGAAATAGCTAAATTGGTTAGAAAATACAAAGAAAGAAATAATGCGTTATATGAGTTTTTAGACAAAGAAGATGTGGGCGAGTATTTTAGATCTTTGATTTCTTTAAGCGAATTAAAACAAGATAAAACAACTATGCTAGCCATACTTAGGCGTTTGGTTGATTTAAAAGAAGAAAATTTAGTTCAAGAATGGAAAAAAAACAACTTTAAGGAAGATAAGATTATAGAGTTAAAACATAAGTTCTATGAAGAGATTAGAAAGTTTTATGAAAAAGAACATCAAAATTTAATTAATGAAATAAAAGAGAAAAAGCTTTTAAATAATTTTTATCAGTCCTTAATACAAGGAGTGCATAATATAGGTTTAATTATGAATATTTTTGAAATTTCTTGGACTAAAGAAATTATAGAAAAAAATAATAAAATTTTATCTACTCAATTTCCAAATTTAGATGATGCAATGGAATTTTTGCGTAAAAATCGTTTATATCAAAAAACTTCAGAAGGAGAAATTTGTGAGCGAAGCTATGGTGTTTTAGTTAGAATAGGAAATTTATGGAAATTTGTTCCTTATGCGAGATTTTTCGAGAATGAAATTTTAAAATTAGAATTTGCTTTTGAAAATATGATTGATCAGCTAAAAATATTTGCTAGCAACGAAGAGGAAAAAGCTTATATAGAATATTTTGAAAAATTAAAATTAGCGTTTTGCGAAAAAGATGAAGATAGAGTTATAAAAGCTTGGCAAGAAGCTGAATTTGCTTGGATGAAAGTAAAATCACCTTTACAAGTGGGACATCCTTTAGAATATTATGAAGATAATTATACTCATGCGGTGGCATTAGAATGGGATATAAGAATAGAAGATGAGAATGATTTTGATGTTTTGAAATTTGGTAGTGAAATTAAGGAGAGTTTTGAACATGTTTATAAAAATATAGGACTTGAAGATTGTGAATTAGAAAAAGAAGTTTTATCTAATATAGAAAAAACTCAACTTTATATTTGCACTCCGATGATATTTTATGGTGCTGAACTTAAAGGTTTATTCTCAGCTCAAGTCGTTCCAAATGATGAGTTTGTAAGTTCTAAGGCGGGCAAAAAAATATTTGCCTTTATAAATTTTGTATATGAAAATGCTAAAACAAAGCCTTTTATGAAAATTTCTAGCGAGATTTTTGATAAAGAATTTTTAGATTTTGGAAGAAATATTTTATTTTATCAGGAAAAAATTTGGAAAAGGGTTTATGAAGTATCAACTATAGGCCATGAATTTGGTCATATATTTTTTATTGCTAATGATACTGAAAAAACAATGAATCAGAGTGGTTTTTTTAAAAATATAGAAGAATATAAAGCTACTACAGGTGGACTTATAAATTTCTTTTATCACGAACAAGATGACTTGATAATGCCTGTTTTTCATGAACTTATAAAAAGGGCTATTGGACTTATTTCTTGGCAAAGGGTTGATGAAGTTAGACCTTATTATACAGAAGGACTTATTCATCTTAGTTTGCTTTTTGAAAGTGAAGTATTGATTTTTGAAAATAATAATTTGAAGATAAATTTTGATTTAGGGCATTATGAAAAATTTAAAGAACTAACTTTAAAAAATTATCATGAATTGGCAAAACACTATGCTTTAAGACTTGATGCAAAAGAGTTTTTAAGTAGATTTTGTGAAATTGAAGATGATATTTTTCTTCCTATTATGCCTAAGTGTAAAGAATTTGTTAAATTTTATTATGATTTATACGAGAAAATTGGTAATGAAATTGATAATAGCGGAGAATTTGAAAGATATAAGAAAAAATAATAAAGTTTTTTGAAAAAAACTTAAAAAAAGCTGTTTTTTACTTGATATTGTTTTTTAAATATGCTAAAATTAGGCGTTTCAATTAAAACAAAGGAGCTTTTATGACTAAAGCAGATTTCATTTCATTAGTTGCTCAAACAGCTGGGCTAACAAAAAAAGACGCTACTACTGCTACTGATGCAGTTATTTCTACTATTACTGATGTTTTAGCTAAAGGTGATAGCATCAGTTTTATTGGTTTTGGTACTTTTTCAACTCAAGAAAGAGCTGCTAGAGAAGCTAGAGTACCAAGCACAGGAAAAACAATTAAAGTTCCTGCTACAAGAGTTGCAAAATTTAAGGTAGGTAAAAACCTTAAAGAAGCTGTTGCAAAAGCAAGCAACAAAAAGAAAAAATAAAACTTCGGCTAGATAAATTCTAGCCTTCTTTCTTGATTGATTCGGATATTTTGCATCTTTTATTTACTTTATTTTTTTAAACTTTTATAAAACTATCATTATTAAATAAAAAAGGATATTAAAATTATGAAAGTACATGAAAAAGTAAGTGAGCTTATAGGAAATACTCCCATTATGCATTTAAAAAAATTTGGTATCAATGTTTTTGCTAAATGTGAATTTTTAAATCCTAGTCATTCTATAAAAGATAGAGCAGCTTTTGAAATGATTAAAGATGCTTTAGATAGTAAAAAAATTAATCAAGATACTACAATAGTTGAAGCAACTAGTGGAAATACTGGAATTTCTTTGGCTATGATTTGTGCAGATTTGGGACTTAAATTTATTGCTGTAATGCCTGAATCTATGAGTTTAGAAAGAAGAAAAATGATAACACTCTTTGGCGCTAGGTTAGAATTAACTCCTGCAAATTTAGGAATGAAAGGAGCGGTTGATAAAGCAAATGAAATATTGTTAAATACTCCAAATTCTTTTATGATTTCTCAATTTGAAAATATTTCAAATAAAAATGCGCATCGTAAGAATACGGCTTTAGAAATTTTAAGAGATTTGGATAATAAACTTGATATTTTTGTAGCTGGTTTTGGAACTGGCGGTACTATTAGTGGAGTTGGGGAAATACTAAAAGAAAAATTAGAAAAAGTGCATATTGTTGGAGTCGAGCCTCTAAATTCTCCATTGCTTAGCAAAGGTGAAGCGGGAAGCCATAAAATACAAGGAATAGGGGCGAATTTTATACCTGCTATTCTAAATAAAGAAGTTATAGATGAAGTGATCACGGTAAGCAATGAAGATGCTATAAATACAGCCAAAGAGCTTGCCAAAAGTGGTTTAATGGTAGGTATATCAAGTGGAGCAAATGTATTTGCCGCAAGTATGCTAGCAAAGAAATTTCCAGATAAAAGAATTTTAACTATGCTAAACGATACGGCTGAAAGATATCTCTCAACTGATCTTTTTGCTTAAGTATAATTATTGAGAATTTAGAAAAATTCTAAGTTCTCTTAAAATTTCTTGTGGATTTAAATCGCTAATTTCTTTATAAAAATGACCTTTTTCATCAATAAGATAAAGCATATTGCTATGTGCTATAGAATAACCCATAAAAGAATCATTTAGATCTATTTTTTGATATTGAACATTATATTGTTTTGTTATTTTTTGAAGAGTTTTTTCATCTTTTGCAATTAAAGCATCTGCTTTTGGGTAAAAGTATCGTAACCATTCGTTTGTATTACTTAAGTTATTATCTCTATTTAGATCTAAAGAAATAAAAAGAAGGTGAGCCTTAGGATTATTGATTTGCTTTAAGGCTTTGCCTACTAAACTAAGAGTTGCCGGACAAACATCAGGGCAATAAGTGTATCCAAAATAGATAATAAGCTTATCTCCTTTAAAATCTTTTAGGGTGGCTTCCTCTTTTAAATCTGATTTCAAGATAAAATCATAAGAATTTTGATGATTTTTAATAAAAAATATTACACCTAAAATAATGGCAACTATAACTATAAATAAAATAATATTTTTTTTCATTTTTTTAGCTCAAAATCAAAATAAAACCCTATGGGTTTATTATTATCCATAAATTCTACCCTAAAACGCATAGTATCTAAAACACAAGTAGCAAGAACTATTTTGCTTTCATAGTCTGTTAAATTTAATCGATGTATTTTAGGCTTAATTTCACCCATATACATATTTAATCCATAAATTTTAATTCCTAAGTTGTTATAATTTCCTAGATTTACAATCTTTAGATTTGTAACATCTAAAGATTGTAAGGGTTTGGGATTTAGGGAAATTAAGACTTCTTTATTATTAAAACTATATGTGCAGTCTTTAACATTAAGATCGCAAGTCAATGGGGTGGAAAAATCAGCTTTTGTTATTTTTTGAGAATCTTTTATTATATAAAAATCAAAAATAATATATAAAGTAGCAATAACAAAAGCAAAAGCTAGGATAAAAATAATTTTTCTCATTAATTAAAATTCTTTAGAATCAATATTTTTTAACTCTATGGTTTTGTGATTATTAAATTTTAAATCTAACTTTACCTTCGTATCTTTAATAATAGGTTTTTTTAGTTTTAAAAGCATTATATGGTAACTTCCTGATTTAAGTTCTGTGCTTGAATGAGCTTTTATAATAATTTCAGGAATTTTTTGCATCATCATTTTTCCATCTTTATGTATATGTGTATGCAGTTCACTTGCTTCACTGATATCGCTTTTGACACCTATTAAAGCAATATCTTTATCAGTATTATTAAAAATGGTAAGAAAAATAGCACTATTTTGCGCATGAGGTGGAGTTTGTTTTACAAAGGCATTTTTTACCTCTATATCATTAACAGCCCAAAGATTTACAGCAAAAAGAGCGCCTAAGAGAAGAATTTTTTTCATATTGCATCCTTATTTTTATAACATTAAACATTTGTTCATTATATCAAAAAATATTTTTATTTGAATATAAATTTTTTAAAATCTTTCAATGTGTGTTACCTGTTTGAAAATTTTTTGCATAGTAACATCACAATCAAAGAAAAAACCAGTTGGAGTATTATTGTCTAAAAATTCAACCCTAAATCTAGAATCATTGGTAATACTTCCATCTATAAAATTTATAAGAATATCACCATTAACTATATAAATTTAGGAATTTAAACTATAAATTTTAATCTTTAAATTAGAATAATGAGGAGAATTTTTAATTTTTATAGTAGTTTTATTGAAAATTTTTATAGGTTTTGGGTAGGCTGAAACTTCAATATTTTTTTATTAAAAGAAAAACACAATCTTGTAAATTTAAGTCACAAGCTAGATCTTGGCATGTATTTAAGCTAAATATACTTTCTTTTTATCATATAATACATAAAAAGCTAAAAACAAAATGCCTAAAAAGATATTTCTATAAAAAATTTCTTACCACCATAGACAACCTTTTAAAACAAGCCTTTATGATTTATTAAAAATAATATCATAAATAAGGTCACATTATTAATATAATTAATATTTTTTAAGAAAAAAAATATTATAATCACAAACATTTTTGACTTAAAAAATTTTGAAATACCTAAGGAAAAACATTGTTAAAACGACTTACTTTATTAATTACACTTTCTTCATTGATGTTGCATGCCTCAGATCTTGTTAAAATTTATCTCAATCAAGGATTAGATGCTGTTGGCGTAGCGATTGAAAAAGAATTAACTCAAAAGGATTTTTGGTTAAGTGAAATAGGAGATAAAAATATTTCACTCGGATATTATGATGATAATGTTGCTATCGTGCTTGCAAATAAAACAGATAAAATTCTCCGTGTTTATTCTTACGAGGATGGAAAAATAAGAAAAGATTTTGAACAAAAAGAAATAATAACTGGATTAATGGGTGATAAAAAAATAGAAGGAGATTTGAAAACGCCAGTAGGTTTTTATGAGTTAGGCCGTAAGTTTAACCCAGGTGATCCTTATTATGGTCCCTTTGCTTTTGCTACAACTTATCCAAATTTACTTGATAAAGTACAAGGAAAAACAGGTGGTGGTATTTGGATCCATGGCTATCCTTTAGATGGTTCTAGACTTGATGAATTTAAAACAAGAGGGTGTATTGCTTTATTTAATAATAATTTGGAGAAATTTGCACAAGTTGTGCAAGACAAAAAAGTTTTTGTTATGACAGAAGAAAAAGAAAAAATTAGAGCTAAAAAGGATCAAATAGCTAGTTTATTGGCTGATCTTTTTACATGGAAACTAGCTTGGACAAATAGTGACACTAATACCTATTTAAGTTTTTATGATGAGCAAGAATTTAAACGTTTTGATAAAATGAAATTTGAACAGTTTGCTTCCATGAAAAAATCTATTTTTTCTCGTAAAGAAGATAAAAAGATTAAATTTTCAGATATTAATATCAGCCCTTATCCGAATTTAGAAAATGAAACTATGTATAGAATTTCATTTTATGAGGATTATTACACTAAAAACTATCAGTTTAGAGGCGATAAAATTTTATACGTTAAGATAGATAGTAAAGGTAAAATGAAAATTTTAGCAGAGCAATAAATGTCTTTAATAAAAATTGATCAAAAAGCTTATGAATATAATTTAAGACATATTGCTAAAAAAATAGGGAGTTTTCAAAGATTAATTTGCGTTTTTAAAGATAATGCATATGGACATGGAGCTAAGCTTTTAGCTCCATTAGCCAAAAATTTAGGAGTTTCTTTTGTTGCTGTTAAGAGTGAAGAAGAAGCTCAAGAAATCGAAGAATTTTTTGAGAATATATTAATACTATCACACCGTCCTCATGGTAATGAAAATTCTCGATTTATTTATGCTTTAAATGATATTTCCCAAGTAAAAAAATACAAGCAAGATATAAAAATACATCTAAAAATAGATACAGGCATGCATCGCAATGGAATTTGTGTAGAAAATTTAGAGCATGCTATAAATCTTATTCGAAGTAGTGATTTAAAACTTACTGGAATGTTTACACATTTTGCTAGTGCAGATGAAATGGATGGAAGTTTTTTTGTTCAAAAAGAAAATTTTCAAAAAGCTAAAAAGATAGTAAAAAAATATTTTTCAAATTTATTATTTCATTCGCATAATTCTGCAGCATTATTTAGAGGGAAAATTCCTGAAGATGAATATTGTAGAGTTGGGCTTGTTCAATTTGGATATGGGGAATCAAATTTAAAAAGAGTTTTAAGTTTGTATGCTCATAGATTAAGTCAAAGGATTTTACAAAAAGGACAGAGTATAGGATATGGAGGCATTTTTACTGCTGCAAAGGATATGGAAGTAGCAACTTATGATTTGGGTTATGCTGATGGTCTTTTCCGTTACAATGGAAAAGGGGAGTTAGTGCTTGGAAATGGAAAAGTAATACTTGGAAAGATGTCAATGGATAGTTTTTCTTGTGAAAATTCTGGTGAGGAAATTTGCGTGTTTAAAGATGCTGATATTTGGGCTGATTTTTTTCATACTATTAACTATGAAATTTTAGTAAAATTAAACCCTAACATTCAAAGAGTTCTAGTATAAACATGTTTAATATAGTTTTAGTTCACCCTAGAATACCGCAAAATACAGGTAGTATAGGTAGAATGTGTTTTAATGCTGGTTTTAAACTTCATATTGTTAAACCAACTGTTTTTGATATTTCTCAAAAGGCTGTTAGAAGAGCAGGACTTGATTACTGGGATAAATTAGAGCCTATTATTTGGGAGAATCTTGAAGAATTTTTAAATGAAAATATGATTTATAAAAATCGCTTTTTTTTCGCAACAACTAAGAGTCAAAAAGCTTATTTTGATGCAGAATTTCAAAAAAATGATTTCTTATTCTTTGGAAGTGAGAGTTATGGCTTACCTATGGAATTAATGCAATTAAATTGGGAAAATGCTATAACTATACCTATGAAATCTTATGGAAGAAGTTTAAATTTAGCTACAAGCGTTGGTATAATCTCTTATGAAGCTTTAAGACAAAATTTTAGCAATTTTGTTTCTTAAAAGTTTCAAATTTACACAATAACTTAAAACAAATAAAATCATAAAGTCCTTTTTATAAAAATTATGTTAAAGTAAAATTTAGATTATTTTTTGAGGAGTTTGGATGAATTTAGATATTATACTAGATTTTGCCAATAAAGCGTCTGATATTATAGCTAATAAGATTGTCCCAAATACAGACATTATTATGGTAGTTTTACTTATTGTTTGTGGGCTTTATTATAGTTTTTTAACTCGCTTTGTTCAGTTTCGTATGTTGAGTTCTGTATTTAAAATTCTTACAGAAAAAAACGAAGGACACACTAAAGAACATATTTCACCTTTTCAAGCATTGATGATCTCAACTGCTTCTAGAGTTGGTATAGGAAATATCGCTGGAATTTCTTTGGCATTGGCTACAGGTGGAGCTGGTGCTTTATTTTGGATGTGGGTTATGGCATTTTTTGGTGGTGCCTCAGCATTTGCTGAAAGTACCTTAGCTCAAGTTTACAAATCAAAAGATGATACAGGCGGGTTTAAAGGTGGTCCAGCTTATTATATAAAAAAAGCCTTAGGCTCACATTTTTTTGGAGCTTTTTTTGCTTTTATTCTTATTATTACTTATGCTTATGGATTTAATGGACTTCAAAGTCAAACAATGACTTCGTCTTTTAAAGTTTATTATGATATGTTTAATCCAAATGCTGCTGTAGATTTTGCATCAAGTTCTTGGCCAATGATTATTGGTATTGTTTTAACTATTTTTGGTGCATGGATGTTTTTTTCTCACCATACTAAAATAGGTAAAATTAGTTCTTTAATTGTTCCTTTTATGGCTTTAGCTTATGTTTTACTTGCCGTGATTGCTGTTTTAATGAATTTTGATAAAATTCCTTCTGTGGTTCATATGATTTTACAAAGTGCTTTTGATTTTAAAGCGATTTTTGGTGGTTTTGCTGGTTCTGCTTTAGTTATAGGGATTAAAAGAGGACTTTTTTCAAATGAAGCAGGTATGGGCTCGGCACCTAATGCAGCTGCAGCAGCTTTGACAAGTCATCCAGCTAAACAAGGTGTTATACAAGCCTTTTCAGTTTTAATTGATGTTGTTGTTTGTACAAGTTCTGGATTTTTAGTTCTTTTTTCTATGGCATATTTAGGACTTGGAGAAAGTAAAATCGATGGTGGAATGCCTTTAGTTCAAGAAGCTATGCGTGAGTATTATGGTAGCTTTGGAATCCATTTTATTACTATAGCTATTGTTCTTTTTGCAATAACTTCTTTAATAGGAAATTATTATTATGCTCAAGCTAATGTTAAATATTTAACAAATTCCAAATTTGTAATGAATTTGTTTAGAATTACAGCTGTAGCTATGATTTTTATAGGCTCGCAAATGAATTTAAAACTTGCTTGGAATTTGGCTGATTTGACTATGGCTTTCATGGCAACGACAAATATTATATCTTTATTGCTTTTAGGTGGTATAGTAAATAAAGTTTTAAAAGATTTTAATACGCAACAAAAATCTGGTATAGATCCTAAATTTAACGCTAGTAAACTTGGAATTAAAAACGCTGAATGTTGGGATTAAAATTCATAAGCCTTAATGGCTTATGAATGATTTAAAACCTTGTTTAAAAATTCTCTCAATCTTTCATTGCTAGGATTTTCAAATACTTCTTTAGGGCTTGCATCAACAGCAATTTTTCCTTTATCCATAAAAAATATACGATTGGCAACATTTCTAGCAAAACCCATTTCATGGGTTACCACAAGCATAGTTAAACCTTCTTTTGCAACATCTTTCATAATGCTTAGAACCTCGCCTATCATTTCAGGATCTAGAGCTGAAGTAGGCTCATCAAATAAAATAACATCAGGATTCATCATCAAGCTTCTAGCAATAGCTATGCGTTGTTTTTGTCCACCAGAGAGCTTATGGGGCATTATATTTTCTTTGTCTGCTAAACCCACCTTAGCAAGAAGTATTTTTGCTTTTTTTATGGCTTCTTCTTGACTTAAAATTCCTGTTTTAATGGGCGTTAAACATAAATTTTCCATAACATTTTTATTAGCAAAAAGATTAAAATGCTGAAATACCATGCTAACTTTTTGCCTGATCTTATTAATATCAATTTCTTTATCAAGTATGTTTTGCTTATTGATTAAAATTTCCCCACTATCAGCTACTTCTAAGCGATTGATGCAGCGTAAAAATGTACTTTTTCCTCCTCCACTTGGACCTATGATAGCTATTACATCGCCTTTTGAGATTGTAGTGTTAATATTTTTTAAAACTTCTAATTCTCCATATTTTTTTTGTAAATTTTTAACTTCAATCATTTTTATTCATCCTAAGTTCAAGTTTTTTTGCAAAATAACTAAAAATTTTTACACTTACGTAATAAACAAGTCCAGTGAAAATAATAGGTTTTGGATTGTAAAGTACGGCTTGCAAGCTTTGACTTTGCATGGTAATATCAACAACACTAATAAATCCTACAACAGAAGTTTCCTTAAATAAAGAAATAAATTCATTAGCTAATGCAGGTAGAATGTTTTTAGTAGCCTGAGGAAGAATAATTTCTTTCATTGAAGTTTTGTAATCAAGTCCCATTGCTCTTGCAGCTTCCATTTGTCCTTTATCCACACTATTAATGCCACTTCTTACAATTTCTGCTATATAAGCCGAGCTATTAAGTCCTAGTGCAAGAATGGCTGCATAAAGGTTATCTATAAAAGTAAAAATTACAAAAGCAAAAATCATCAATTGTAAAATTACTGGTGTTCCTCGTATAATGTCTATATATTCATCTATAATAAAATTAAGTGTTTTAAATTTAGAGAATCGTAAAATAGCTAAGCCAAAACCAATAATCACTCCGATAATAACAGCACAAGCAGTTAATAAAAGCGTAATAAGATAACTTTTTAAATAAGCTTTTGCATTTTCTGTATAGCCATAGCTTACAACTCCGCTAGGATCTTGAATTTTTAATATTTCTATCGGGAAAGAAAAATAGCCCCATAAAATAATAATAACAAAAAAAACAAAAATTCTTATATTTTTCTGATTCAATTTGTAAACCTTTTCAGAGAAATTATTTAAAAAAAGATTTTATAGAAATATCTTTGAATTTTCTCTAAAGATTTAAAAAAATATGTTAGAATTTCCTAAAAATAAGGTTGTATTTATGGAAATTTTAAATTTCATTCTAATAGTTATTTTTGTGTTTTTAATGATTGTTTTGGTCATAGGATTCAATCATCAAATGATGCAAAAAAACAAAGAAAGAGAAGAAAGATTTAAAAAATATAAAAAAGGAGAACAAAATGAGTAAAAAAGTATTAATTCCATTGGCTCAAGGTTTTGAAGAAGCTGAATTTATAGGAATTGCAGATGTTTTAAAACGAGCAAGAGAATTAAATCCGGATTTGGAAGTTGTTATAGCTTCGTTAAATAGTGAGTTATTAGTAAAGGGTGCTAATGGCATTAGTATAAAAGCAGATTGTTCTATAGAGGATGTTGATATAGAAAATTTAGATGCCATTGCTTTGGCGGGTGGCTTTGAAGGTATGATGAATCTTAAGAATTCAAATATTATTTTAAATATCATTAAACAACTTCATAGCAACAATAAAATTGTTGCCGCAATCTGTGCTTCTCCTATAGTCTTAAATGAAGCAGGTGTTTTAGAGGGCGAGTTTGCTTGCTATCCTAGTTGTGAAGTTGGACTTAATGGAAATCGTGTTAACAAGGCTGTAGTTGTAAATAAAAATGTTATAACTTCAGCAGGTCCAGCTACGGCAATTCTTTTTGGTTTAGAACTAGCTAAAAAGTTATGCGGTGATGAAATTTATCAAAAATTATACGAGGGAATGTTGCTACCTCTGACAAAATAATTTAAATGGTAGTTTTTCTACCATTTAAATTAAAATAAAGCTTGAGGATTTTCTTTTTTTGTTTTTTCCTTAGGCAGTTCAAAACCTCCAAGCATATGAAAATGCAAATGAAAAACTTCTTGTCCGCTATTTTTTCCACAGTTTGTTACCAAGCGATATCCACTTTTATCTACGCCTAAAAGAACAGCTAATTCTTGTATGAAACTTGTCATTTTGGCCATAAGTTCAGGATCAAATTCTTGAAAGTCTTTAAAATGTTTTTTAGGGATTATAAGTATATGTATGGGTGCTTTGGGTGCAATATCATGAAATGCTAGAAAATCGTCACTTTCAAGCACTTTATTGCATGGAAGTTTACCTTCAACTATGAGTTCAAAAATTGTTTTTTCTTGCATTATTTATCCTTTTTTATTGTTGGTTTGATACAATTATATCTTTAAAGTTTGGTTTTTATGCTGAATTTAAAATAGTTTTTAATAGAATTAGAACTTGAAATATTTTATTTTAAGGTAAGAAAATTGCAAAATTTTATAGAACAGATTCAAAAATGTGAGAATTTAAATGATTTGGAAGCCATTAGGATTTCCGTTCTTGGAAAAAAAGGTATTTTAACAGAAGGCTTTACAAAGCTTAAAGAGTTAGAAGATGAGGCGAAAAAAGAATTTGCTGCTAAACTAAATACACAAAAAGAAATATTTAATGAGGCTTATTTAGCTAAATTTAAAGATTTGGAAAATCTTGCTTTAGAAGAAAGAATGAAACAAGATGCTTTAAATTTTAACTATTTTGATGAAAGTATTACAACAGGTGCCTTGCATCCTGTTATGAGTACCATGGATAAAATCATAGAGTATTTTATAGCTTTGAATTTTAGCATAGAAAAAGGGCCTTTAATAGAAGATGACTTTCATAATTTTGAAGCGTTGAATTTACCTAAATCTCACCCTGCAAGAGATATGCAAGATACCTTTTATTTTGATGATAAAAGGCTTTTAAGAACACAAACTTCGCCAGTGCAAATACGGACAATGCTTGCACAAAAACCTCCTATTAGGATGATAGCCCCTGGTGCTGTATTTAGAAGAGATTTTGATATTACGCATACTCCTATGTTTCATCAAGTTGAAGTCCTTGTAGTGGAAGAAGGGCAAAAGGTTAGCTTTGCAAATTTAAAAAGTGTATTGGAAGATTTTTTGCGTTATATGTTTGGAGATGTGAAAGTTCGTTTTCGTCCAAGTTTTTTTCCATTTACAGAACCTTCTGCTGAAGTTGATATTTCTTGTGTATTTTGCAAAGGAAAGGGTTGTAGAGTTTGCAAACATACAGGTTGGCTCGAAGTTTTAGGATGTGGAATAGTTGATCCTAATGTTTATAATTTTGTTGGTTATGAAAATGTAAGTGGCTATGCTTTTGGATTAGGAGTAGAACGTTTTGCAATGCTTTTGCATCAAATTCCAGATTTAAGATCCTTATTTGAAGGTGATTTAAGATTATTGGAGCAGTTTAGATGATAATTACTAAAAGTTGGTTGAATGATTGGTTAGAACTTGAAGAAATAAGTTCAGATAAAATAGCTAAAACTTTAAACTCTATAGGTATAGAAGTTGATAGAGTTGGCGCTTTAAAGGCTCCAGATAAAGTTGTTGTAGGCTATGTTAAGGAAAAAATTAAACATGAAAATTCAGATAAATTAAGCATTTGTCAAGTTGATATCGGAAGTGAAACCTTGCAAATTGTCTGCGGTGCTGCGAATGTTGATGCAGGACATTTTGTAGCTGTTGCAACTAAAGGTGCTATCATGCCAAACGGTATGGAAATAAAAGAAGCAAAATTACGAGGAGTGGATTCTTGTGGTATGCTTTGTTCTAGTTTAGAACTGGGTTTTGAAAAAATCAATGAAGGAATTATGCTTTTAGATGAGAGTATAGGGAAATTAGAACTTGGGAGAGCTTTAAATACTTATGAAATTTTTAATGATGAGCTAATAGAAGTAGAACTTACTCCTAATAGGGGTGATTGTTTGAGTATTTATGGCATTGCTCGTGATTTGGCTACAGCTTTAAATTTAAATTTAAAAGAACCAAAACCATTCAAAGAAAGTGAAAATGTTTTAGGTATTGGTAGAATTTTGCGCTTAGCAGCTGAGAAAGAACTTAACGGACTTTATAATTATCGAGCCATAGAGCTAAAAGAAGAAATTCAAACAAATTTATTGCTTAGTTTAAGACTTGCTCAAATTGAAAGTTTGGGAAAAAATTCCATAGAAAATTTATTAAATTATGCAACGCATTCAACTGGTGTTCTTTTTAATGCTTATGATTTAAGTAGTTTTTCTGAAAAAGATGAAGAATTTACCATCAATTTAAGCAAGCAAATGCATGGAGAAACAAAAGTATCTTACAAAGATAAACTTTTAAGCTTTAGCGGAATTTTCCAAAATAATGAAAGTAGATGCAAAGATGATTCTAAAATAATTATTATTGAGGCTAATTATACCGATCCATTGGTGATTGCAGATGCTAAAATATATCATAAAGATCAAGATGAAAAAATACTTTATAGAAGTTTTAGGGGAAGTGAGCCTAAATTAAATTTAGGAATGGATTTTTTACTTAGTATTTTTGAGCAGATTCCAAATCTTGTTATTTATAGTTCTTCTCAACAAATTTTAACCGACAAAGAATTACCAATCATACCAATAAGTATTGAAAGTATTGGCGATATAATAGGGCAAAATGTTGATAAAGATGAAGTATTAAAAATATTGAAAAAATTAGGTTTTGAACTTATACTTTCAGGCGAAGGGCTTATAAATGTTAAAGCACCTTTACATCGTCCTGATATTAAAAATTTATCAGATATTTGCGAAGAAGTTGTAAGAATTATAGGTATTGATAATATTGCTTCCAAGGGTTTAGAATTTGTAGAAAAAAATCGTTTAAATTCTGCATATAAAAATTATATTGAGTTTTTAAATTTAAGGAAAAGAGCAGTAGCTAGTGGTTATTTTGAAAGCTTACATTATGTTTTAGACAATGAAGAAGAACTTAAAAGATTGGGTTTTGACTCTGTTAAATTAAAACTAATCAATCCAATTACAGCAGAACTTAATACTTTAAGAACAACCCTTTTAAATCATTTATTGAATGCAGCAAGTTTAAATGCAAAAAATTCTAAAAAAATTATTAAACTTTTTGAACTAGGGGTTGTTTTCAATGTCAATAATCAAGAATTAAATCGTATCGCATTTATCCATTCTGGCTTAAAAGAAGAAGCTAAAATTTCCAACAAGGCCAAACCTGAATCGGTGCAATTTTATGATTTTCTTTTAGACATTAAAAATATTATAGGCGATTTTAAACTAAAATCATCAAAATATAATATTTTAAGCCCTTATGAACAAGCAGATATTTATCTATCAGATATTAAAGTAGGTTTTATAGGCCGTTTGCATTTAAAAATAGAAAATGAGAGAGATTTGCCAAAAACATATATTTGCGAACTTGATTTAGATTTAATTAAGCAAGATTTTAAAATAGCTAAGCCTTATTCCAAATTCCCAGCTATCACCAGAGATCTTAGCGTGTTAATACCTAAAGGTTTTGAATACAATCAGATTAAAAATTGTATCGAAGAATTAAATTTAGAAATACTTGAAAATTTTCGTTTAGTTGATATTTATAGCGATGAAAACCTTAAAGAATTTTATAGCATTACCATAAGTTTTTCTTTTAGGGATATAAATAAAACTTTAGAAGATAATCAAGTAAATGAATGCATGGATAAAATTTTAAATACTCTTAAAAATTTGGGTCTTGGTTTAAGATGAAAATTTACAAATTGCAAACCCCTGTAAATGCTACACTTGAAAATATAGCAGCAGATAAAAGCATATCTCATCGTTTTGCTATATTTTCGCTTTTAACACAAGAAGAAAATAAGGCTCAAAATTATCTCTTAGCTCAAGATACTTTAAACACTCTTGAAATTATAAAAAATCTTGGAGCTAAAATTGAAGAAAAAGATTCTTGCGTCAAAATTATACCCCCTAAAGAAATTTTATCTCCAAATTGTATTTTAGACTGTGGAAATTCAGGAACTGCTATGCGTTTGATGATAGGATTTTTAGCAGGAATTTCTGGTTTTTTTGTTTTAAGTGGAGATAAGTATTTGAATAATCGTCCTATGAGAAGGATAAACAAACCACTTACTCAAATAGGCGCTAGAATTTATGGAAGAAATGAGGCAAATTTAGCTCCACTTTGTATAGAAGGTCAAAATTTAAAAGCTTTTAACTATAAAAGCGAAATTTCTTCAGCTCAAGTTAAAACAGCTATGATTTTATCTGCTTTTAGAGCTGATAATGTATGCACTTTTAGTGAAATTTCTCTTAGTCGAAATCATAGTGAAAACATGTTAAAGGCTATGAAAGCTCCGATAAGGGTTAGTAATGATGGCTTAAGTCTTGAAATAAGTCCTTTAAAAAAACCTTTAAAAGCTCAAAATATAATCATTCCTAATGATCCTTCTTCGGCTTTCTATTTTGCTTTAGTAGCTATTATTTTGCCTAAATCTCAAATTGTTTTAAAAAATATTTTACTTAATCCTACTCGTATAGAGGCGTATAAAATTTTGCAAAAAATGGGCGCCAAACTTGAAATGACAATAACTCAAAATGATTTTGAAACTATTGGTGAGATCAGGGTAGAGTCTAGCAAGCTTAATGGCATAGAAGTTAAAGATAATATCGCTTGGTTGATAGATGAAGCGCCTGCTTTGGCCATAGCTTTTGCTTTAGCTAAGGGTAAATCTAGTTTAATAAATGCTAAAGAATTGCGCGTTAAAGAAAGCGATAGGATTGCTGTGATGGTTGAAAATCTAAAGCTTTGTGGTGTTGAAGCTAGAGAACTTGATGATGGTTTTGAAATAGAAGGTGGATGCGAACTAAAATCTTCAAAAATTAAAAGCTATGGGGATCACCGTATTGCTATGAGTTTTGCTATTTTAGGTTTGCTTTGTGGAGTTGAGATTGATGATAGTGATTGTATAAAAACTTCTTTTCCAAATTTTATAGAGATTTTATCAAATTTAGGAGCTAGGATTGATTATTGAATTAGCAAAAAACTATGGTTTTTGTTTTGGTGTTAAAAGAGCTATTAAAAAAGCAGAACAAATAAAAGATGCCGCAACTATAGGTCCTCTTATTCATAATAACGAAGAAATTTCTCGTTTACAAAAAAATTTTAATGTCAAAACTTTGGAAAATATAAAAGCTTTAAGCAATGAAAAAAAGGCTATTATAAGAACTCATGGTATTACAAAGCAAGATTTAGAAGAATTGAGAAAAAAAGATATAGAAATTTTTGATGCCACTTGTCCTTTTGTTACAAAGCCACAACAAATTTGCGAGCAAATGAGCAAGGAGGGTTATGAAGTTGTTATTTTTGGAGATGAAAATCATCCCGAAGTTAAAGGAGTAAAAAGTTATGTAAGCACAAAAGCTTATGTAGTTTTGGATAAAAAAGAGCTTCAACATATAAAACTTCCTAATAAAATAGCTGTAGTAAGCCAAACAACTAAGAAGCCTGAACATTTTATGGAGATAGTAAATTTTTTAATACTTAAAACCAAAGAAGTAAGAGTTTTTAATACTATATGTGATGCAACCTTTAAAAATCAAGATGCCATTAAAGAACTCTCGCTTAAAAGTGATGTTATGGTTGTTGTAGGGGGTAAAAACTCAGCCAATACAAAACAACTTTTTTTGATTGCAAAAACCAATTGTGAAGATAGTTATCTAATTGAAACCGAAGAAGAGTTAAAAAAAGAATGGTTTTTAGATAAAAAACATTGTGGTATTAGTGCAGGTGCTAGTACTCCTGATTGGATCATACAAAAAGTTATCGCCAAAATAGAAAATTTTAAAATTAATTAAAAAATGTTTTCAATATAGAATAAAAAAGTCAAAAATTTAAAAAAAATTAACAAAAATAAAAAAACTTAACACTAATTAAAGAAAAATAAGGTAAAATCAATCAATTTCTAAAAATTATTTTAAAGGACCATAATGAGCGAGGTGAACAAAAAAGTTCAAGGCATTGTAGACGATTATCTTGAGGAAGAAGATTTTGGACAGCTTTTAGAGGCTTTTGATAAATCAAGAGAAGAGGCTACAACAGAGGGTGTGATTGTAGAGATCAAAAATGATGAAGTTTATGTAGATATAGGTAAAAAATCTGAAGGTATTTTAGCTCTTAGCGAAATACAAGATGACAATTCTAAGTTATTATTTAATGTAGGCGATAGTATTAAAGTTTCTGTTATGGGTTCTCGTGGTGGCAGATCTTTACTTTCTCATAAAAAAGCTTTGAGAAAAGAAAAAGTTATTGAATTTATTAAAAACTATCAAGAAAATCAAGATGATATTTTTACCGTAAAAGTAGTTGGAAAAAATAAAGGCGGATTGATAGTTGTTGATGAAAATGATGTTGAATTTTTCTTGCCAAAATCTCAATATGGCTTCAAAGAAACAAATAACATTATAGGCAAAACGTTTAAAGTTAAAATTATTAAAATCGACAAAGATGAGCAAAGTATCATTGTTTCTCGTAAAAAAACTTTAGATGAGGAGAGAAGAAAACGCAAAGAATTGATCAATAATGTAGCACAACAAGAAGATTTAATTGAAGGTATTGTGAAAAAAATTACCACTTATGGTATGTTTGTAGATGTAGGAGGTGTTGATGGCCTTGTTCATTACAGCGAAATTTCTTACAAAGGACCTGTAAATCCTGGAACACTTTATAAAGAGGGCGATAAAGTTCCAGTTAAAGTAATAAAGTATGATAAAGAACGCAAACATTTATCCTTATCTATAAAAGCGGCTTTACCTGATCCATGGAGCGAGATAAAAGATACTCTTGATGTAGGTGATACCATTAAAGTAATAGTATCAAATATAGAGCCTTATGGTGCTTTTGTAGATTTAGGAAATGATATAGAAGGATTTTTACATATCAGTGAAATTTCTTGGGATAAAAACATCAAAAATCCAAAAGATTATATCAACAAAGGTCAAGAAATTGATGTTGAAGTAATTGAAATCAATCCGAATGAAAGACGCTTAAGAGTATCTTTAAGAAATTTACTTTCTAGACCTTTTGATGAATTTATGAAATCTTACAAAATTGCAGATGTGGTTGAAGGAGAAATTACCTCGGTAACTTCTTTTGGTGCATTTGTTAAACTTGGCGGTATTGAAGGTTTATTGCATAATGAAGATGCTTCTTGGGATAGAAACGATAAGTGCAAAGATAAATTCTCCCAAGGGGATAAAATCAAAGTAAAAATTATCAAAATAGACGAAGAAAACCAAAAAATATCATTAAGCACAAAAGAATTAAGCAGTTCCCCAGTGCAAGAATATGCCAAAATTCATAAAGTCGGCGATATTGTAAAAGGCGCTATCCGTGATATTAAAGATTTTGGTGTTTTTGTAGAGCTAAGTAAAAATGTTGATGCTTTAATTCATAAAGAAGATATAAGCACTTCTATGCTTGAAAATTTGAAAATTGGCGACGATATTGAAGCTGCTATAGTTTTTATTGATGAAAAGAAAAATAGAATTCGCCTAAGTGTTAAAAATCTTATTAGAATGAAAGAAAGAGAAGTTCTTAATGAAATCAATAATGATGATAAAGTGACTTTAGGTGATATCATTAAAGATCAGCTAACTTAATGAAAAAATACATTACAATAAGCATTTTGAGTATTTTATTACTCATTTTGCTTGCTGTTGTTTTTACATTGCTTTGGCAATTTAAAGCTAATGTAAATTTCATTCCACAATTTGCTAAAGATACAAATACGCAGCCAAGCATTCAAACCCAAAATCAAGATCTTTCATGGCAAGAAGAATTAGCAAAATGGCCTACACGAGATTTTACCCCAGCAGCAGAAAAATTTACCTTATATTTTGATGCGGATACTAGCGAGCTTAAGGAGAAAAATAAATATTATCAACTTATAGTTGGAAAATATGATATTTATTCTATGTTTTGCTTAAGACAGACTTTAAATTCTTTTAATGTGAAGTATTTTCTTCTTAAATCAGGTGATAGTCCAGAAATCTTTTTGGATACAGGTAATGAAAAACTTATAGATGATATTATGAAAGAATTAAAAAAATATAAAATAAATACAGAAGTAAAGGAAATTTGGTTATGAAAAAAAAGATTATAGTATGTGATGCTATTTTGGATAAAGGTATCGATATTCTAAGAAAAGCTGAAGATATTGAGCTTATAGAAGCTGCAAAAGTTCCAAAAGATGAACTTATGCAAATGCTAAGCGATGTTGAAGTTGCTATTACTAGAAGTTCTACAGATGTAGATATAAATTTCTTAAATCATGCCAAAAAATTAAAAGCGCTTGTGCGTGCTGGGGTGGGCGTAGATAATGTTGATATTCCAGAGTGTTCTAAAAGAGGAGTGATTGTGATGAATGTCCCAACTGCAAATACTATTGCCGCAGTTGAACTAACAATGGTACATCTTTTAACATCAGCTAGAAGCTTTGTCAATGCTCATAATTTTTTAAAAATTGAAAGAAAATGGGAAAGAGAAAAATGGTATGGCATTGAATTGATGAACAAAACGCTAGGGGTTATAGGTTTTGGAAATATAGGTTCAAGAGTAGCTATCCGTGCTAAAGCATTTGGTATGAAAATTTTAGCCTACGATCCGTATATTTCTGCTTCTAAGATTACAGATTTAGATATGGAGCAGGCAAAAAATTTGGATGAAATTTTAGAAAAAAGTGATTTTATTACCATTCACACACCAAAAACCAAAGAAACCAATGGTATGATAGGAAAGCAAGAAATTGCAAAAATGAAAGATGGAATAAGATTAATAAATTGTGCTCGCGGAGGATTGTACACAGAAGAGGCTTTATATGAAGGTTTAAAAAGTGGTAAAATAGCATGGCTTGGTATAGATGTATTCAATAAAGAACCTGCGACTAATCATCCTCTTTTAGACTTTGAAAATATTTCAGTTACTTCTCACCTAGGAGCAAATACTTTAGAAAGTCAAGACAATATCGCAAGAGAAGCTTGTGAGCAAGCACTAAGTGCAGCACGAGGCGTGGCTTATCCTAATGCCTTAAATTTGCCAATTAAAACCGAAGATTTACCACCTTTTGTAGCTCCTTATATAGAACTTGTTTCTAAAATGGCTTTTTTAGCTGTTCAAATTGATAAAAATCCTATAAAAAGTATTAAATTAGAGGCTGAAGGAATTATTGGCGAGTATGCAAATTCTATGCTAACCTTTGCAGCTGTTGGTGCTTTGGGTGGAATTTTAGGAGAGAAAATTAATTATGTTAATGCAGAATTTGTTGCCAAAGAAAAAGGAGTTGAATTATCTTGCGAAACTCTTCCAAATAGTGGTTATAATAATAAACTTAGCGTTAAAATTATCACCGAAAATTCAAATATCAGTGTTTCAGGAACAGTGTTTAATGAAAATGAACAACGCATAGTTGGATTAAATGGCTTTAAAACTGATTTTAAGCCAAAAGGGAAAATGATTATTTTTAAAAACAAAGACATACCAGGAGTTATAGCTAAAATCAGCTCCGTTTTGGCAGCTAAAAATATCAATATAGCTGATTTTAGGCTTGGTAGAGATGGTTTTGGGTATGCTTTGGCTGTTGTTTTGATTGATGAAAAAGTTCAGAAAGAAGTATTAGATGAACTAAAACAATTAGAGGCGTGTGTATTTGTCCAATATGTTGAAATTTAAAATTTTAATTATAGAAGATGATATAGATTTAAACGAACTGCTTGTTTTAAAGTTAAAATCTAGTGGTTATGAAGTTATATCTTTAGTGGATTTTTTTGGAGTTGAAGATTTGCTCGATAATGAGCAAATCGATCTTTTAATAGTCGATAGAAATTTGCCCAGTGGAGATTCTTTAGAAAAAATTCAAGATTTAAGAGAGCAAGGATATAAAGAAGCAGTTATTTTTCTTACAGCCAAGGCTTTGCATCAAGATTTGCTCGAAGGCTTTGAAAGTGGTTGTGATGATTATGTTTGTAAACCTTTTGATTTTAATGAGCTTTTGCTTCGCATTAAAGCAATTTTAAAACGCCATAAAAAAGAAGAAGAAAAACTATCTTTTGGTGATTTTATTTTAGA
The DNA here is from genome assembly GCF_001762325.1 of Campylobacter sp. BCW_6871. Lineage (NCBI taxonomy): Bacteria > Pseudomonadati > Campylobacterota > Epsilonproteobacteria > Campylobacterales > Campylobacteraceae > Campylobacter > Campylobacter sp. BCW_6871. Next base: position 44,655 of record NZ_MJWQ01000032.1, read on the forward strand.
TTTGGCTAATTATGAATTCTTTTACAAAAATCAAAAATTAGAAATCTCAAATCTTGACTATGAGCTTTTAAAATATTTTTTTGAAAATCCAAATACCTTGCTTACTAGACAATTTTTAAGCGAAAGCGTTTGGAAAGATGATACTACAAGTGATAAAACAATCAATATAGCTCTAACAAGACTTAGAAATAAATTTCCAAAACTAAAAGATCATATTATAAGCGTTAGAGGTGTTGGCTATAAATTATGCTAAAAACTAAAAATATTTTTATAGTTTTTTTTGTTGTATTGGCTTTGATTTTTGGGTTTATTTTTTGTACTTTTACTAACTCTTATCTTAATTTCTTGCTTATAAAACAATATGAGCAAAAAATCAAAAGCCTTGATGATGTTTTAAAATTTTCTCTCTTAGAACATTTAAATGATGCTAATATCAAGGATTTTGCTAAAGATACTAGGGCTGATTTTATTATCCTAAACAATGATATGAAAATAAGTTCTGTAAAAAATCCTGATTTTTTTTCTAATCTTAAAGAAGGAAAAATTTTAAATTTCGATTCAAAAAAAATTCTCACTAAAAGCTTTATTTACAAAGGATATAAATATATTATTATTGTTTATCCTCGTTTTTTAGATTTAGAACTTTTTTGGACAAAAATGGCAATCGGTTTTGGAGTGTCCTTGCTGTTTGTTTTTATTTTAATGTTGTTGCTAGGTAGAAGAATAGAGAAAAATTTTAATAAAATTTTGGATTTTTTAGATTCTATAGGGGATCATAAAGTTGTTATATTAGAAAAAGGAATGTTTAAAGAATTTAATTTGCTAAATGAGAAGCTTTTAAAAACTAAGGATAAAATTCTAAAGAATACCCAGAAAAATAAAAAACAAAGCGATAAAATCACTTTAAAAAATACTCAGCTTGCTAGTGTGATTTCTGCTATTTCTCATGAGCTTAAAAATCCATTAAGCGTGATTGATCTTAGCTTAGAGATGCTAAAAGATGAGAAATTGGAAGATAAAAAATTAAAAAAGGAATTGCTAGAAAAAATTTCGCGTCAAAGCATTAAGCTTAATGCTTTGACCCATAAGCTTAATTTTGTTTTTAATCTTAATAGTGAAGCCTTGCAGATGCAAGAATTTGATCTTTTTTCTCTGTGTGAAAAAATCACTAAAAACCCAGGCTTTGAAAGAGTTGTATTGCAAGGTAAAAGCACGAAAGTTAAGGCTGATGAATTTTTAATCGAGCAAGTGATTATAAATTTGCTTTCTAATGCTTTAAAATATAGTCAAAAAGAAGTCATTTTAACAGCAAGAGATCAAAAGATAATAGTGCAAGATTTTGGAAAAGGTATAGAAGAAGATAAAATAAAATTGATTACAAAAAAATTTTATAAAATTGATGTAAAAAGTGATAATTCTTTTGGTTTGGGACTTTTTTTAGTAAAGAAAATTTTAAGTATACATAAAAGTTATCTTGAAATTTCTAGCACTTTAGGCTATGGTTCTAGTTTTAGTTTTAAACTCAGTCAAGGATAAAAAATGGCTCTTATAGATTTAATTGAAGCTTCAAAAAAATTTGGAGACAAAATAGTTTTAAATGAAGTAAATTTTAGCGCAAACGAGGGAGAAAAGATTGCCATTATAGGCAAAAATGGAGAAGGAAAATCTACTTTTTTAAAAACGCTTTTAGGCGCACTTCCTTTAGATAGCGGTAGAGTAATAAGACAAAATGGAAAAAGCATAGCCATGCTTTCACAAACCGTTGATTTTAACGCAAATTTAAGTGTAAAAGAAGCCATCAAGCAAGAGCTTGCAGAAATTTACAATGCCTTAGAAGAATATGAAATACTGCATAAAAAATTAGAAGAAGATCCTAGCAATAAAGATCATCTTAAAAAAATAGATACGCTTATGACTTTGATTGATAGTAAAGATGCTTGGAATATAGAATCTAAAATAATACGCGTTTTAAAAGAATTTAGTTTGCTTGAGTATGAAAATCGTATTATATCTACTTTAAGTGGTGGAGAAATACGCCGCGTTGGCCTTTGCATACTTTTACTAAAAAATCCTGATATTTTATTGCTTGATGAGCCAACTAATCATTTAGATGTATATATGACAAGCTTTTTAGAAGAATTGCTAAAAAATTCAAAGATGTGTGTGATTTTTATTTCCCATGATAGATATTTTATTAACGCTATAGCACACAAGTGTATAGAAGTGGAGCAGGGTAAACTTAGTATTTTTAAAGGCGGATATGCAAACTATTTAGAGAAAAAAACACAAATTTTGCAAAGCCTTGCTAAGAGCCATGAAACTCTTTTAAAGCAATTAAAAAGCGAAGAAGAATGGCTTAGAAGAGGGGTTAAGGCAAGACTTAAAAGAAATGAAGGACGAAAAGAACGCATTTTTAAAATGCGTGAAGAAGCGAAAAAAAATCCCGGAGCAATCAAACGCTTAAAACTTGAAATTTCAAGAGCGGCCTTAAATTTTAATGGAGGAAAAACGATCAATCGTAAAAAAATGCTTTTTGAGCTTAAAAATATAAGCAAAAATATAAACAATAAAAATCTTTTTAAAGATTTTTCAACGCGTATTTTACAAGGTGAACGCATAGCTATCGTAGGAAGAAATGGTTGTGGAAAATCGACATTGTTAAAAATTCTTCTAGGGCAAATAAAACAAGATAGCGGTGAAATAAAACGCGGAGAGCTTAAGATAGGATATTTTGATCAAGCTAGAAGCTTGGTAAATTCTGATAAAAGCTTGCTTGAAATTTTTTGTCCCAATGGTGGAGATAGGGTTGAAGTTCGTGGTAAAAATATGCATGTTTATGGATATTTGAAAAATTTTTTATTTCCTAAGGAATTTTTAGATAAAAGTGTGGCTCTTTTAAGTGGTGGAGAGAAAAATCGCGTTGCTTTAGCCTTGCTTTTTACTAAAGAATATGATGTTTTGATTTTAGATGAGCCAACTAATGATCTTGATATAGCTACGATTAATATACTAGAAGAATACTTACTTAGTTTTGAAGGGGCTATTTTGCTAGTATCACACGATAGATATTTTGTTGATAAAATCGCAACAAAACTTTATGCTTTTGAGGGAAATGGATATATAAATATTTTACACACTCTTTATACTGAATATCTTGAAAATGAAAAAGAAATTGAAGAATTGGATAATTTTGCTTTAGAGCTTCAAACCCAAGAGCAAAATAATAACCAAAAAGAAAAAAGCTCTAAAAAATTAAGCTACAAAGAAAATGAGATATTAAAAAACCATCCTGAAAAAATAGATTTTTTAGAGCAAAAGATAGCTAAATTAAATCAAGATTTATCCGATCCAAATGTATATCAAGAAATAGGTATTAACAAGCTTTATCAAGAGCTTGAAGTAATGCAAAAAGAACTTGAAATTCTAGAAAATGAGTATTTTTTAGTATTAGAGAAAAGTGAGAATTTATAATTAATAAAGATTTTATATTTTTTTACTCTATGGAGCGGGAAACGAGATTCGAACTCGCGACCCCAACCTTGGCAAGGTTGTGCTCTACCCCTGAGCTATTCCCGCAAAAAATAAGTGGTGCCCGAGGTCGGACTCGAACCGACACAAGGTTGCCCTTACCAGATTTTGAGTCTGGCGCGTCTACCAGTTTCACCACTCGGGCTCATTTTTAAGATTTAAAGTTGAAATTATACTTTTTTAGACTAAAAAATACTTTAAAAATAAAAAGTATTTTCAAAAAGATTATATAAAATTATGTAATTTAAATTTTTGGAACAGTTATTGCTTTTGTTTATTAGCAATGTTTGAAAAGATTTTAACTTTAATACTTTAGAGGAAAAAAATGAGAATTACAAATAAACTTAATTTCACAAATAGTGTGAATAATTCTATGGGTGGTCAAAGTGCTTTATATCAGATATCTCAACAACTTGCTTCAGGTTTAAAAATACAAAATTCATATGAAGATGCAAGCATTTATATAGATAATACGCGTCTTGAATATGAAATTAAAACATTAGAACAAGTAAAACAAGCAACAAACAGTGCAAAAGAAATGACTCAAAACAGCATGAAAGCTTTGCAAGATATGGTAAAACTTCTTGAAGATTTTAAAGTTAAAGTAACTCAAGCTGCAAGTGATGGGAACTCTCAAACTTCAAGGGAGGCTATAGCAAAAGAATTAGAACGCATAAAAGAGAGTATAGTTCAGCTTGCAAATACTAGCGTTAATGGTCAGTATCTTTTTGCAGGCTCACAAGTTGCAAATAAACCTTTTGATTCCAATGGTAATTATTATGGAGATAAAAATAATATCAATGTAGTAACTGGAGCTGGAACTGAAAGTCCTTATAATATACCTGGATGGGATTTATTTTTCAAAGCAGATGGAGACTATAAAAAACAAATTACTACTAATATCAGTTTTACAGATAATCGTTATACAGATAAAGATAAACAAGAATATTTAAACGGGGATTCTGCTTGGAAGCAGCTTATCGGGCAAAATTATGTAAAAGATGGAAAATTAGATCCGGATATAGATTTTGAAGATAAAGACCGAAAACTTAATTTTCCACCTTCAACACTCTATGTTCAAGGAACAAAACCAGATGGAACAAGCTTTAAAAGTGCAGTTTTAGTAAAACCAGATGATAAAATAGAAGATGTATTAGAGCAAATTGGTGCACTTTATGGCAACACTGCTAATAATAAAGTTGTAGAAGTAAGCATCAATAATAGTGGTCAAATTCAAATCACAGATTTAAAACAAGGCAATAATAAATTAGACTTTCATGCCGTAGCCTATACTCCACAAATGGACAAAACAGAAAGTTTCAAAGCAATGGAAAAATTTGTTAAGGATAATGATCTTAACATGGATAATGTTACCAATGCTGTTATGCAAGAGGCTATGAAAAATGGTGATATTACCAATCCAACTAGTCCAGTTACTATTAAATTAACAGGAAAAGATGGAAAAGAGCAAGAGTTTACCTTTAGTTTAGCTCAAACTGATTTTATTAAAAGCAATATGACTGATTCAGCTGGCAACAAAGCCAATGGTGCAGATTATGATAATGTTTATTTTGAAAAAGATGGAAATACTGTTTATGGTAATGTTTCTCAAGTTATTAAAGGAAGTAATGCTTATGCAACTGATTCAACCAAACTTAGCGAGGTAATGGCAGGAAATAGTCTAAATGGTACTACTTTAAATTTAAAAGTCAATTCCAAAGGTGGAAATTCTTACGATGTTACTATAAATTTACAAACTTCAACTGTAAGCTATCCTAATCCTAATAATCCAGGTCAAACCATAAGTTTTCCTATAACCCATACTGATCCTGCAACTGGAAATAGTGGAGTTGTTACAGGATCAAATGATATTACTTATGGTCAAATCAATGATATTATAGGTATGTTTGCCGCAGATAAAATTCCAACCCAAAGCATAACAGCTACAAATGGAAAAGTTGATGCAAATGGTTATAATAGTTTACAACAACTCATGAAAGATTCTCAAGCTACTGTTGATGTAAGCATGGATTATAAAGGTCGCATTAGCGTTACCGATAAGCTATCCTCAGGAACCAACATAGGAATTTCTTTAAGTGATTCTCAAAGTGGACATTTTCCGCAACCACCTTATACTACAACTGCGCAAGTAGAGAATGGTCCAAATTTTAGTTTTAGTGCCAATAATGCTTTAGTTATAGATGAACCAAATGTTGATCTTATAAAAGATTTAGATACTATGATAGATGCGGTTTTAAGTGGTAATATGAGAGCCGATGGAAATTCGGCCGATCCAAGAAATACCGGAATGCAAGGAGCTTTAGAAAGACTCGATCATTTAGCAGATCATATCAGCAAGCTTAATACAACCATGGGAGCTTATCATAATACTATAGATGGTGTCAATACTCGAGTAAATTTCTTAAGCGTAAATGTGCAAAGCATTAAGTCAAATGTTATTGATGTAGATTATGGTGAAGCTATGATGAATTTAATGCAAGTTCAACTTGCATATCAAGCTTCTCTTAAGGCTAGTACAACAATTTCTCAACTTAGCTTATTAAATTATATGTAAAAATTTATGGTATAATTTGGCTTTGATTTTATTTTTAAGGAAAGAATATTAAAAAAGAAGCCATTTTTACCAGCTCTACACTTGTTATTTTTTATATTTGTCTTTGTATGCTAGCACCTAGCATGGGAGAATGGGTTTACAAGGCTAATTTATTTTTATTTGGAGAATTTGGGTATTATTATCCATTTTTTTTACTTGTGTTAAATTATCTTTACTATAGAAAAAATTATAAAATAGAAAATTTTAAGCGTAGAGAGCTTTTTGGTTTTTCTTTGGCCTTTTTTTCTACTTTGCTTTTATTTTCTGTCTTTTATAGAGAGTTTGGGTATATTTTAGAAATTGTATATGGATTTTTTTCTATAATCTTAGGACATACAGGGAGTGGAATTTTTGCTCTTTTACTTTTGCTATTTTCTTTGATCTTATTGTTTCCGAAATTTGCAAAAGAAATTTTAAAAATAGAATTAGATTTTACTTTTTTATTAAAAGTAGAGCAAGCTTTTAAATCTTTACTTATGCGTGTATTTGGCGGAGAAAATGAGAAAGAAGATGTAGGTAAATCAGAACCTATGGCTCCAAAATTAAATATTTTGCAAGATAGTATTTATGAGAATTTGCAAATAAATAAAAAAGAAAAAACCAATAACTTAGAACAGATAATCAAAGATTGCAATATCAATGCAAGTAAAAATTCAATTACCACAGCTAAGGAAAACTTTGAAAAACTAAAAAATCAAATTTTAGATGAAACCATAGAGATTGATACACAAAGCTTAAAAGAATCAAGAAGTTTTGTTTATGAGCATTCTCAACAAGTGCGAAATTTCGCACAAAAGGCTAGCAAAATGAGCATTAGCCTTGATGAAGATTTTAATTTTATTTCAGAAGAAGGGGTAGATATGATTCCTGAACGTTTTTTAAAACCTAAAAAACTTGAAGATATAAAGCAAATAGATACAAATAAAAATTTAGATGAGCCAAGTTATAAGCGTAAAAATATTGAAATTCCAGTTTCTAAACAGGAAGTTAAACCAAAAATTTTCACAAAAGAGCTTGAACTTAGAGAGAATTTGATAAAAAAAGAAAAACTAGAACAAGAATACAAAGCCTATCAAAATGAAATTTTAGAAAATAAAGTAAAACAAGAAATTAAAAAATTAGAAGAATATGATGCGATAAATTCAAGCGATATTATAGAAGGGAATAAATACAGTTTTAATAACTCAAAGACAATCAAAACAGAAACAGAAGAATCAAACAAAATAAATGAAAATAAAAATCCAGATAAAGCAGACAATATCTTCGAATTTACTCCTATTGTAGAAGAGTTAAATCATCCTTATATAGAACCTACTCCTATAAAAAATATAAATGAAATAGTTATAGAAGAAAAAAATACACTCGATTTTATCCAAAATACAGAAATTAAAATCGATAATGAAAAAACAAATGATCAAGAAATTAAACTTCAAAAAGCAGTTTTAGCCAAAGAAATTGCTATTAACCAAGCTTTATTGCGTGAAATAGAGCAGGGTGAGATAGAAAAACCAAAAGATTTCACCTTGCCACCATTAGATTTTTTAGCTAATCCAAAAGAGCATAGACAAGAAATCAATGAAAGTGAAATAGATAAAAAAATTTATAATCTTCTTGAAAAGTTGCGTCGTTTTAAAATAGGTGGCGATGTTATAAGCACTTATGTTGGTCCTGTTGTAACTACTTTTGAATTTCGTCCTAGCGCAGATGTAAAAGTAAGTCGTATTTTAAATTTACAAGATGATTTAACTATGGCTTTAATGGCAAAATCAATCCGTATTCAAGCTCCAATACCAGGAAAAGATGTTGTAGGCATAGAAGTCCCAAATGATGAAATTCAAACTATTTATCTAAGAGAAATTTTACAAAGCGAAGTTTTTAAAAATGCTAAAAGTCCTTTAACTATAGCTTTGGGCAAAGATATAGTAGGCAATGCTTTTGTAACCGATCTTAAAAAACTTCCGCATTTACTCATCGCAGGAACTACAGGTAGCGGTAAAAGTGTGGGGATAAATTCTATGCTTTTAAGTCTTTTATATCGTAACTCTCCTAAAACCTTGCGTTTGATGATGATAGATCCTAAGATGCTTGAATTTAGCATTTATAATGATATTCCTCATCTTTTAACTCCTGTTATCACAGATCCAAAAAAAGCAGTCAATGCACTTTCAAATATGGTGGCTGAAATGGAAAGACGCTATCGTTTAATGGCTGATGCAAAAACCAAAAATATAGAAAATTACAATGAAAAAATGAAAGAATTAGGTGGTGAAGAACTTCCTTTTATTGTAGTAATTATTGATGAACTTGCTGATTTGATGATGACTGCGGGTAAAGATGTAGAATTTTACATAGGAAGACTTGCACAAATGGCAAGAGCAAGTGGAATTCACTTGATTGTAGCTACACAACGACCTTCTGTTGATGTTGTAACAGGACTGATCAAAGCGAATTTACCAAGTAGAATTTCTTATAAAGTAGGGCAAAAAATTGACTCTAAAGTTATTTTAGATGCTATGGGTGCCGAGAGTTTACTTGGAAGAGGGGATTGTTTATTTACTCCTCCTGGAACAAGCTCTATAGTGCGTTTGCATGCGCCTTTTGCAAGCGAATTTGAAATAGAAAAAATCGTGGATTTTCTAAAGGATCAACAAAGTGTAGAATATGATGAAAGCTTTTTAAAAGATCAACAAAGCATGGGAGTTACAACAAATGAAAGCTTTGATGGGGAAGTAGATGAGCTTTATGAAGAAGCTAAAAGAGTAATCTTAGAAGATGGAAAAACAAGCATTTCTTATCTACAACGCCGTTTAAAAATCGGCTATAACCGCTCTGCAAATATTATTGAACAACTTACGCAAAACGGGATTTTAAGCGAACCTGATGCCAAAGGACAAAGGGAAATCTTGTAAGATTTTTCTTGTATTTTTGATATATAAAACTGATTACAAAAGAAGAAATTTAAAAAGAAAAAGCCCCGTAAAAAGGGCTTAAAAATTATTTATCTCTAAGATTTAATTCAGTAATTAACTTACTATAAGAATTATAATCTTTTCTTTTAAGATAAGATAAAAGTCTTTTTCTTTGACCTACAAGTTTTAGAAGTCCTAGTCTTGATGAAAAGTCTTTTTTGTAGATTTTTAAATGTTCTGTAAGTTCTGCAATTCTTGCAGTTAAAAGAGCTACTTGAACTTCTGTTGAACCAGTATCACCTGGTTTTTTAGCGAATTTCGCAACTATTTCTGCTTTTTTGGCCGAATCCAAAGCCATGATAGACCTCCTGATTGGTAAAATAATAAAATTAAAGAACTGTAATTTTATCTTAAAAAGCAAAAAATAAACTGAATTTATCCTTTTTAGAAGGTTTTGTCAAAATTTAAGTCTTTTTCTAAGAATTATTTATTATAATTACAGCTATTTCTATAGTTATAATAAGGAGAATCTGTGCTATTTACCAAAGCTAGCGAATACGCTTTACTTTCTTTAATTTATATTTCTCAAAAAGAAACACCTCAAGATGTAGATTCTTTAGCTTTAGAGCTTGATATTCCCAAAAGTTTTTTAGCTAAAATTTTACAAACTTTAGCTAAAGATGGTTTGTTAAAATCCTTTAAAGGGGCAAAAGGTGGTTTTGCATTAATCAAAGAACCAAATCAATATACTATAAAAGAAATTGTTAATAGTGCTGAAAAAAAGGATATCAGTGTATTTGAATGCAGTGGTGGTACTTGTCCAAATAATAAAGAAAAAAATTGCACCTTAATGCCTATGTTAGTAAATTTACAAAATAAAGTAGATGAATTTTTAGATTCTATTACTTTAGAAGATATTATGAAAAATAATGGCAAAAAATAAAATAGTCGATTTAGTTTTTCCTTTTTTGGGGCCTTTAATTGCTCCTGTTTTAAAAGCTAAAAGCTTAACTATTGTTGGTTTTTTAGTTTGCATTTTAGCTATTATCATAGTTCCTTTACCAAGTCCTATTTTGGACTTTTTCTTAGCTTTAAGTATAGCTTTATCAGTATTAATTATTTTAATTTCTATTTATATACCTAAACCGACAGATTTAACAACTTTTCCAACTTTAATCTTGATTATTACTTTATTTAGACTTTCTTTAAATATAGCTACTACGAGGATGATTTTAAGCGAAGGGCAAAACGGCCCTGAAGCTGTGAGTGAGATTATAGCAGCATTTGGAGAATTTGTTGTTGGTGGAAATATGGTCATTGGTGTGATTGTATTTTGTATCTTAGTATTAATTAATTTCATGGTTGTAACAAAAGGTAGTACAAGGGTTTCTGAAGTACAAGCAAGATTTACACTTGATGCAATGCCGGGTAAACAAATGGCTATTGACGCGGATTTAAATGCAGGACTTATCGATGAACAAACCGCTAGAGCAAGACGTCAAGAAGTTATTGCTGAAGCAAACTTCTATGGTGCAATGGATGGTTCTTCTAAATTTATCAAAGGAGATGCTGTTGCAGGAATTATCATAACTATTATAAATATCATAGGTGGTTTTTTAATAGGATCTTTTCAGCACGATATGGCTTTAAGCGATGCTGCATCTACTTATACTATTTTAACCATAGGCGATGGACTTGTATCGCAAATTCCAGGGCTTATTACTTCTACTGCAACCGCTATAATTATCACTCGTGCAAGCAAAGATGAGGAAAATTTTGCAGAAGGAACTTTAACTCAACTTTTAAGTGAATATCGCACACTTTTAATAGTAGGTTTTGTACTTTTTATCTTTGCGTTAGTACCTGGTTTGCCAACTTTATCCTTGGGCTTTATGGCTTTAGTTTTTTTAAGTCTTGGCTATCTTACCAAGCAGGTTAAGGAAGGTAAAATTGATATAACCACAGTTAAAAAAAGCAAACCAAGTGCCGCAGCTGCATCTCAAAGTGGAGCAGGTGGGACAACGGCAGCACCTGCTAAGAAAAGCGAAGAGGAAATTCTCAAAGAAGAAGAGCACAAGATTAACGACATACTCAAAGTTGAAATTTTAGAACTTGAACTTGGATACGGACTTATTAAGCTTGCTGAAAACGAACTTACAGAAAGAATTCGCTCAATGAGAAGAAGTATTGCTGAAAGTTTAGGATTTTTAATGCCAAAAATAAGAATAAGAGATAATTTAAGACTTAAACCAAATGAGTATAGTTTTAAACTCAAGGGCGTGTCTATAGCAAGTGCTGAAATTTATCCGGATAAATATTTAGCCATGGATAGTGGTTTTATCACAGAAGAGATAGAAGGGATTGCTACAAAAGAACCTGCTTTTAACTCTGATGCACTTTGGATTGATGCGAATTTAAAAGATGAAGCAACATTAAATGGCTATATAGTAATAGATCCTGCAAGTGTTATTTCAACACATATGAGCGAACTTATCAAAGCACACGCAAGCGAACTTCTTACACGCCAAGAGGTGCAAAATCTTCTTGATAAGGTTAAAAATGATTATCCAATCATTGTAGAAGGTGCTTTAGGTGTTGCACCTGTAAGTCTTATTCAAAAAATTCTCAAAGACTTGCTTAAGCATCACATACCAATTAAAGATATGCTTACTATTTTAGAATCTGTAAGCGATATAGCAGAAGTAAGCAAGAGTTTTGATATGATTATTGAACATGTAAGAGCGTCTTTAGCTAGGATGATTACAAATATGTATTTAGATGATAAAGGAAATTTGGATATTTTTATCTTAGACTCTGCTAGCTCTGCAGTGTTAATGGAAAATGTACAATTTAGAGATGGAAGTTATCACTTGCCTTTAAGTGTAGCTCAAACAGGCACTTTAGTAGATACTCTAAGGGCTGAAGTTGCCGCAGTAGCAAATGGTCGTATCAAGCCTTTTATACTTTGCGTTGAACCGCAACTTAGAAAATTCATTGCTGATATTTGTTATAATTTTAGCATTAATATAGTAGTGTTAAGTTTTGCAGAAATTGCAGAAAATACAAATTTTAATACCGAGGGTATTATTAGGATAGAACTTTAAGGAATATAATGAAAATTTATCATCTTTCGCACACAGATCTTGATGGTTATGCTTGTCAATTTGTAGTAAATTTTTATTTTAAAAATGTGAAATTTTATAATTCTAATTATGGTAAAGAAATTAATGAAAATTTTAACTCTATTATAGGCGATATAGAAAAAGATGAAAATTTCGGAAAAGCTATTATTCTAATAACAGATTTAAATTTAAATTTAAATCAATGCGAAGAATTTGATAAAATTTGTAAAGAGAAAAATATTAAAATTTTTCTTCTTGATCATCATCAGAGTGGCGAAGAATGTGCTCAAAAATATTCTTGGTATTTACTTGATTCTAAAAGATGTGCAACTAAAATCGTTTATGATTTTTTCTCTAAAATCTGCACCCCAGTTTTAAAACTTTCAAAATTTGTTGATGTAGTTAATGCTGTTGATATTTGGCTAAGCGAGGATGAAAATTTTGAACTTGGAAAGGTTTTTTTAGGCTTGATTGCCAATGCAAAAGAAATAAATCGCGTGATGTTTAAAGAATCGCAAATTGATTATATGTTTTTCTTGCTTGATAAGGCTTGGAAATTTATAGGAAAAGAAAATGCGAATATTTTACTCGATAATGCTACTCATTTTATAAAAAAGGATTATTTTGCCAGAAAAAATGATGATACTCTTTCTAATTTAATTTCTTATTTTGTAGTTGAAAAACTAAGTGAGCTAAAAGAAAATTTCAGTATAGAATATGAAGGCCATAAAGGCATCTTAACTTCAAATATAGGCAATACTTCTGTTATTGGAAATGATTTTTTAGTAAAAAATCCTGATTATGACTTTTTTATTGATGTTAGTTCTAGAAAAACCTTAAGTTTTCGTGCAAATGGAAAAATAGATGTAAGTTTAATGGCTAAAAATTTAGTAGGTGGTGGTGGACATAAAAATGCTAGTGGTGGACTTTTTGCGACATTTAAAGATGGAGCAAATTATAATCATATTAAGGCTCAAATTATTGATTTAATTAAAAGCAAAGAACTTAAAAAGGAAAACAATGAATCAAAACAATAATAAAACCTTAAAAAATGAACTAGAAGATTTACAATATGAGCTTAGCATAGTTTTAGAAGCTATGCTTTTATACGCTGGAGTTAAAAGAGAAAAATTAGAAAATGCAATAGAAGCTTATATCGATAATATAGATAATGTGCTCGAAAATTCGAACAAAGAAGGGGTTGATGAAATTTTAGAAGTCGTGGAATTTCTAAAAAATAAATACAAAGATTTTTTTCAATGAAAAAGTGTATTTTATTTTTTTTTAGTTTATATTCTTTAAGTTTTGCTAATATTTACGAAAAATTAAATGATTTTGCTTATGAAAAAAAACCGAACAAAGATTTTAAGATTCAAGAAGTTAAATTAGTACAATTTTCACAAGAAAATAAAGATTGCCTTGAGCTTTTAATAGAAGCTGGTCAAGTTAGAATTTTAAATAGCTATAACTCTTGTCAAAAATTATCTAAAGATAAAAGTTTTCAAAAATTTCTTAATGAAGATTTTTTAAAACTTTATAAAAATAATGGATACTTGATTAATGAAAATTTACAAAATTTGAAAAATACCATGCAAGATATTATGATATATTATAAACTCCGATATTCTTTTAGTAAAGATGTAAAAGATATGAGTAAAGATAAGAATTTGGATGTTTTAAATATAGATGAAAAAGATGGTGGTACTTTGCTTTATAAAATCAACAATCAAGCTTGCGTTGGAATAGAACTTACAAGACATGACTCAAGAATGGCTATGAAAATATACGGAATAGAAAATTTGGATAAAGAGTGCAAACTATTTATCCAATCGCCTTCTTTTAAAGATCTTTCTTACACAAAAAAAGATTTTAAGTGGTATTATTTAGAATAAACAAATGCTTTAATTTTTAAATAAAAATTTTTAAAAATCGCACTTAAAGTAAAAGTATCTTGTCTTCCAAGATTTTGAAAAACGCAGTTATCTAAGTCTTTTTTTTCTTGAATGCTTAAATTTTTCATTAAACCAACCTTTAAAAATATTGCAAACTTCAATTTTATCAAAAAAACTTTATTTTTATTTTAAAGTTTTAATTATAAGGCAAATAAATATTGTTTTAAGAATTTGAAGTTTTTTATTGAAATATTATTAACTTTTATTGACTTTTTTGAAGCAAAGTTATATACTGAATTCGAATTAGACAAATTTAAGGAGGAAAAATGATGAATAAATTTTCTATAGTTTTAACTTTGTTGTTATGTGGAAGTTGTGCTTTAGCCTTAGATCCAAATTTGGAAAAAACTAAGAGTGCAACAGGCATTGATCTACCTACTGCCAAATGGAATTTACCTAAGGCTTTAAATGAAGATGGTACCATAGATGAAACTAAAATGCCAAAAAATTCAGAATATAGCAAAATGGTTATTTTGGGAAATAAAATTCTTAATGAAACAAGCAAATATGTAGGTCCACAGGCCAAAGATCCTAAAAAAAGATTTGCGGGAAATAATCTTTCTTGTTCAAGTTGCCATGCTAATGGTGGAAGTGTACAAAATCAATCAGGTTTTGTAGGAATTTGGGCAAGATTTCCACAATATAATGCCAGAGGAGATAAAGTAATTACCTTAGCAGATAGGATCAATGGCTGTTTTGAACGCTCTATGAATGGCAAAAGAATGCCTAGTGATGCGCCTGAAATGAAAGCCATGCTAACTTATATGCAATGGTTATCTCAAGGAGTTCCAGTAGGAGCTAAGATAGAAGGGCAGGGGCTTAAGAAGATAGATTTCATCTCGAGAGCAGCTGATCCTAAAAAAGGTAAAGCAATTTATATGGATAAATGTGCCGTTTGTCATCAAGAAAATGGATTAGGGCTTAAAAATGAGGATAGCGCAGGCGCGTATTATCTTTATCCACCACTTTGGGGCAATGATAGTTATAATACAGGAGCTGGAATGTATCGTCTTATCAAAGCTGCTTCTTATATTAAAGAAAATATGCCTCAAGGTGCGCCTGACTTAAGTCTTGAAGATGCTTATGATGTAGCAGCTTACATGAATTCACAAGCCCGTCCTATTAAAGCAAATAGAGATAAAGACTTTCCAGATAGAAAGGTTAAGCCTTTGGATATGGATGTAGGACCTTATGATGATAGCTTTTCTACAACCCAACATCGCTATGGACCTTATACAAATATGATCAAAAAATAATTTTAAGGCAATTTTTATTGCCTTAAAAAATTTATTATTTCATATTACTTAATTTTTTAACTAGATCTTCTAAATCTTGCATCGAATTGATTGCACTTGGGTTAATTTGATATTTTCCATTAACAACAAAAGCAGGGGTGCCATAGGTTTTAGCTATATCATTAGCTCTTTGAAACTCGCTTAAAATTTCTTTAGCTTTTGGGGTATTTAAAAAATTTAATACTTCATTTTTATTTACATTCATAGCCTTTAAACCTATGTCGTAAAATTCATCTAAATTCGAAAAATTTCTTTGCTTGTTTAAAAAATAAGAAACAAAATAAACATCAGCAAGTTTATGAGATAAACTATCAGAATAACTCGCGTCTTTACCATTTTGCTCATCTTTGTATTGAGCAAAGGCAAAAAGATCATTCATTTCTTTGGAAAAATCTCCATTCATTAAACTTACAGGATAGAGTTTAAAATGTAAATTTGGAAAAGCTTCTCTTAGTTTTTCAAGGGTTCCAAATTTATGATGATTATAACAATGTATACATTTATAAGAAAATGCTTCTATTACACTATTTTCGGAGTTGGGTAAATTTGGATTAAGAGTAATAAAACTATTATTTGCTAACGCAAAACTTGAGCAAAATACAAGCGCTAAAACAAATTTGCAAAAAAAATTACGCATACTATATCCTTGATTAAATAAAATTTTCAGAGATAATTTTATTTAAAAAAAATAAATAAGCCCAAATTTATTTTTGGGCTTATTGTTTTATTTTTTAGGATTGAATGCTTGATCAACGCTAAAAGGCATTGCTTGATAACCCGTGCCTGAACCGCTAAATTGAATTTGAACCGAAGGCTCCTTAGCACCCCAGTTAAATTCATCAATTTCAGGTTTTGGCTCTCCAAGACTTACACCTTTGCTAAGATCAAAAGCCATTCCAGCTGTTGCGCTATAAACCATAATAGAATCTTTATCTGGTTCATATTGAGTTAAAGAAGTTACAGGAGAAAACCATTCATTTCCACGATTTTTACCATATTCCCAAATTTGTTCCACAGTTTTATTTTGCTGATCGATTTTATAAATTACAGCACGAGAATATTTTTGACTTGCAAACGCAGGTTGTTCAGCTCCTCTTGCATCACCATTATCAAAAACACTTATATAAATATAACGCTTGTTTGATTTACTATCAATTCTCCAGCCTGTATGCTGTGTCCAAGTGAAATCAAATCCACCATTTTCATTTTCATAACCTGGGCATTTGCTGTAATCATCATCGCAAACAATTTTTTTGCCATTTTTATCTACAGGTTGTAATAAATATTTTTGAAATTCTTTATTCCATCCTTTATGTGCCCCTAAAATCCATTTTATTTTTTTATCACGACCAATTTTAACAACAGCACTTTGATGGCGACTAGAAATAATAATACTATCATCACTTGGATCATAATCAACGCTATTTACATGAGCCCAATTCCTACCTATACCTGTACCTGCTATATCTCCAAATTTTTCGCTTTCATCCATTTTGGCAAGCTCTTCATCGCTTAAAGTTTTACCCGCTTTGCTTGCATCTATATTTAAACACACTGCACCTTGATCTAAAGCTTTGATAATAGTACTTCTATAAGGATCTAAAATCTCATACAATCTCCAATCATCAACAACATTACCATTCTCATCTACTTCTATAATAGTATCACGCACTGTGCGTACATGCTTACCATCTGGACGCAAAGTATTTGCTGAAGCTACTCTTAATAAATAATGCCCATTTTTCATATTGTCCATAGCATGAGAAAAATCTATATAGGTAGCAGGTAATTTGCGATTGAAAATTTCTCTTCCTAAGATATCGTATTTTACATATCTTTGACCAAATCCCCAAGTTAAAGCTCCATCTTTGTTTTGATGAAAACCCATCATAATTCCACGATTGTAAATATTATCCCAGTTCATTAGTTTATCGTTATCAAAATACCATCTGATTTCACCCTTAGTATCTATGATAAAGACATTTGAATTTTCATCCCATTCCATAGCACCACCTACAGGATTATTCCATACAGATTGTGAGCCTTTGCCAGATTGTTTTCCAGGAGCATTATTTACTAAATATAGCCTATCTGAAAATTTTGGATCCATTTTTAATACTTTCACATTTTCAAAAGGAGTTCCTCTTTGATCAGTACTTCCACTTGGTTCTATGCTAACCCCTGGAGTTGTAATTTTATAAATCTCATCAATGACTTTTTGACTTTTACCATTTGCAGTTTTAGTATAACTTACCTTTACTGTATTTAAATAAGAAGGATAAAGTCCAAAAATAGGAATTCCACCATAAGTCTTAGCCATTTTAGAATTCACATTATAAGAAATAGTTTGACCATTTGGTTTAGGAACAATGGTTGCTTTTATATCACTTAAGACATAACCATTATCCATAATAATAGCGGTCAAAGGAGACAATCCATAAGGATTCATTTTAATCGCACCTATTTGTCCTTGAATTTGCCAATCTATTTTCGCTCCACTAGGGCCACCCATGGCCATTAAAGCATTAGGTGCAAGTAGGGTAGAACCCGCCAAAAGTGCCATACAAAGAGTTTTGCTAAGTCTCATGATCAATCCTTTAAAATTATTTAAGCCATCCTAAGATAGCTTAATAAAATTTTAATAATACACAACAAAAATAATTTGTTGCGTATTTTAAGAGTATCTTTAAATGACTTGATTTAAATGATTTAAACTAGCTATATTTTGATTTGGATTTTTTGGTTCGCCTATAAATTTAAGCACCAAAACCAAAATAACAATCACCAATGCAAAAATTTTAGCATTAGGTTTATTTTTATCTAAAACATAGGCTATAAACATTGCAAAAAGCACAATAAAACAACATAAAAATTCTATAAGACAGCAAATTGCCATATTCATAAACTTTAAACTAGGAATCAAATACCAACCATTGCTATAAAGCCCATTTTCAAAATTAGGTGGAGTTCCTATAAAAAATTTTTGAAAAGCATTAAGATGATTATAAGCATTTTCTGGAACTACAGGGGTATCCATCCCACATTCTCCTGTTGGCAAAAACCAACTAGGAGCCCACTCATGCAAAGGTAAATTAAATGGATAAATAGGAATTTCACGACATCCATCTACACCTGCAAAAGGATTTTCAGAATGAACCACTTCATGAATATGATTTAAAGTTATACAATGCTCCAAGCCAAGCCAAATTCCATAAAAAGCTAAGCCATAAGAAAAAAATTTTATAATATTATTTTTAGGGTTGATTAATGCAATCATACCACCTATAGCCATAATAAGCATATCAAATCTTATATACACACATTGTTCGCAAGGTTCCATAAAAAGATATTCTTGAAATAAAAAATGCGCTATACAAGTAAGCCCTATAGTAACTATAATCAAAATTAACCAAGGTTTGCGCGTATCTTGCCATTTGGAAAGTGAAAAATTTCTGCAATTATCTTTCATTTTTATACAACTCATTTTTGCTTGCTAAGTTCTTTAGTAATTTCAATCAAAGCCTCTGGAGAGTTGATTGCACTTGGAACGATTTGATATTTTCCATTAACAACAAAAGCAGGGGTGCCATAATTTTGCGAAATAGGATTGGCAATTTCATAACTTTTTAAAAGCTCTGCAGCCTCTGGAGTTTTTAAGAAATTTTCAAAATCAGCTTTACTTACATTCATTGCTTTTAAACCGACACTATAAAAAGCTTCAGGATTTTTACCATTTTCCCATCTTTGTTTTTTCTTAAAATATGCATTAAAATAAGCTTCAGCAACTTTATGAGTTAAGCTATTTTTATCCGTAGGATCAGCTTTATTTACACCATCTTTAAATGCTGCAAAAGCAAAAATTTCATTAGCTTGCTTTCCATAATCTCCCATAGAACTTACAGGATAAAATTTATAAGTTAAATTAGGTAATTTTTCTTTAACTTTACCCATGGTATTAAATTTGCGATGATCATAACAATGAGTACAGCGATAAGAAAAAATTTCAATCAATGAATTATCAGCGTTAGCAATAGGATTTTTAAGAATTACATATTCTTTACCTTCACTTAATGCACTGGCACTTATACCTGCTAAAAAAGCACATACAACAATAGATCTTGCTAATTTTACTGGAAATTTCATTACCTTCTCCTTGAAATTTGGTTTTGATAAAACTTTTTATTAAGTTTTTATGTAATAACCATTATAAAACTATTAAAATAAAAATATTCTTAAAAATTTTATAACTAAGAATATTTACTTTAACTAAAAATCAAGAATAGGGGATTAAAAAATTGAATGCACAAGTTATCATTTTTATATATATTTTGATAATAATATAAAATAATTTAATTTTTAAATATTCTTTATAGTTTTCAAGAAAAATAAAATATAATTTTAATTTACAAAATAAAATTATCAATTTTTTACATTATATTTTATGGATAAGTTTATTTCACTCAAAAGGTAAAATCATAAAAGTATGTAAAAATAGCAGCTTAATCTATATCAAAGTAGAATAATCTAGGTGTATATAAAAAAGTTTGAAAATTACAGTTTTCAATACAAAATTATAAATTTTACATATTTTTACCTTTTATCATATCTTTTTATGATTGATATAAGATTTATTTAATAAAAATATTTCAATCTTTTTGGCTTGCATATAAAAACAAACTTTTTCCTAAAAAAGCTTTTTTTTACTAAGTTAATACTAAAATACCTTTTCTAGTTAAAAAGCTAAAATTTTAAATTTAGGAAAAGTTTTTATGAAATACCCTTTAGATTGTGAAGAAAATTTTGAAAAATCATTCTTATTTTGGCTAGCAAAATATGTAAAATTTAAACTCAACTCGCTATCTAACAAAGAATTAAAAAATCCACAAGCTTTAGCAGAAGTTAATTTTGCTCTTGCAAAAGGTGTAAAAAACATTGAAGAACTTGACGCTCTAGCAAAAAAAGCAAGAAATGCTGGTTTAAGTGGAGTTAATACTTATTTTAATCCTTTAAAAAAAGTATTTGAATATTTAAATTTTTACAAGCTTTACTCTTTAAAACAGATTGATGAAGAACTCATTGTAGAAGTTTTAGCAAGTATAACAGGTGCTTTATCAGATGCAAGTAAAAAAAATTACCGTATTGCTGTGATTAATTTTTTTGATTTTTTAGACAAGCAAAATGAAGAAGATGAAAAAGCGCATATTTTCAATATCAATCTTAAAAACTGGGCAGGTATAGCAGGTTCTAAAGGGGTAAAATTACCTGAATTTATGAGTGAAGAAGAACTTAAAAAATTTCTTGATGCTATTGAAAATGCAGATTTTAAAAACAATACCATACGCAATAAGCTTATTATTAAAATCATCATTTTTACAGGCATACGGGTAAGTGAAGCTATCAATATCAAAATGGGTGATATTAGTGAAGAAAACGATCTTTATATCATAAGAATAAGAGCTAAAGGCAATAAATATCGCGTTGTAATGATAAAAAAAGAACTTATTTACGATTTGCTGAAAAATGTAAGTATTAATTATATGAGTAAAGACGCCCTACTTTTCGTCAATAAAAAAGGCACTCCACTGACTCAATCTTATGTCAGTCGCATAGTAGAACAGCTTTTATTTCGTGCAGGAATTCGCAAACAAAAAAATGGCGCTCACATGTTGCGTCATACTTTTGCCACCCTACTTTATAAAAAGCAAAAAGATTTGGTTTTAGTTCAAGAAGCTTTAGGACATGCAAGTTTAAATACCTCAAGAATTTACACTCATTTTGATAATGATAAATTAAAACTTGCCGCACAGGTTGCAAAGGAATTAAGTGACTCTTGAAGACTACGCTGTTTTTGGTAAATATTTTTACCATGATTTAAAACACATTTTAAAAGCCTTTAACCACAAAGAAAGTAAAAAATGCTTTAAATTTATAGAAAAATATAAAAATGATTTTTATCTTTTAATGTTTGCTGATTATGAGCTATATAGATATTTTCAAGATAAAAATTTCACAAGCAAAAAAGCCTATTTGTCCGTATTTGCTTTTAAAAAAAGAAAAAAATTTCAAAAAGAATATATTGATGAAGAAAAATTTATTCCTAAATTTATAAATTTTTTAGATCAAGATAATTACAAAGAAAATTTCATCAAGGTTAAAGAGGCGATCTCCAAAGGAAGAGTTTATCAAATCAACCTCACTCAAAATTTTAAATTTCATAGCAAAATGGATTCTTTTGAACTTTTTAAACTTTTGCTTTCTAGACAAGACACCGAATTTAAAGCTTTTATAAAAGATGGAGCAAGAGAAATTTTGTCCTTCTCTCCTGAACTTTTCTTCAAAACCAAAAAAAGAAAAATATTTACAAAACCTATGAAGGGCACAATTAAGCGTGATAAAGATCCTATAAAAGATGAAGAAAATAAAACCTTCTTACAAAATGATACAAAAAATCTAAGTGAAAATGTTATGATTTGTGATCTTTTGCGTAATGATCTTTCAAAAATCATCACAAAAAAAAGCTTAAAAACTAAACTTTTTGAAATTCAAAGTCACCCTACTTTACATCAAATGACTTCAAGCGTACAAGGAAAACTTAAAAAAAATATTTCTTTATATCAAATTTTTAAAGCTCTCTTTCCTTGCGGTTCTATTACAGGTGCTCCAAAGATTGAAAGTATTAAATTTATTAAAGAATTAGAACAAAGAGAGCGTGGTATTTACTGCGGAACCATAGGTTTAATACATAAAAATAAAAATAAATTTAGCGTAGCCATACGCACCTTAGAAAAACAAGATGAAATTTATACTTATAGCACCGGTAGTGGCTTGGTTTGGGACTCAAATTTCAAAGATGAATTTGAAGAATTAAAACTTAAAAGCGCGATCTTAAATCCTTGTGATTTTCATCTTTTTGAAACCATGTATTTTAAAAATTCTCAAATTTTATTTTTAAAAGAGCATTTATTAAGGCTTATAAATTCAGCTCTTAAATTTAATTTTAATACTCACAACATCTTTAAAGATTTTTATAATATTTTAAATCAAAAAAGTTCTTATAAAGAATATCAAAATTTTACACTTTTTAAACTCGATGAAAAAATTTTCCACAAAAAACACTCTTTATTTTATAATTTTTCGCTACCCTTTAAAAATCCACACAAAGAAGGAATTTTAAAACTGATTTTATATAAAGACGGAAGATACGAATTTCAACAAAGTGCCTTAAAACAAAATTCAAACGATATTTTGCTTTTAAGTGATGATAAAATTAACTCAAAAAGTGACAATCTCTATCACAAAAGCTCTTTGCGTACTTTTTATAATCAACACTCATACAAATGGCATCAAAACTTGTGTTATGACATAGCTTTTTTTAACGAAAAAGATGAACTTTGCGAAGGTTCAAGAACCAATCTCATCTTAGAAAAAAACTCTCAATTTTATACTCCACAAATTCAAAGCGGTATGTTAAATGGCGTATATAGAAATTTCTTAATCAATCTTGGTTTGATAAAAGAAAAAGCATTATTTAAACAAGATTTATTTGAAGCAGAAAATATTTATTGTATTAATTCCGTGCGTGGTTTAAAAAAGGTAAAATTACAATGAAGAAAATTTTATTTATAGATAATTATGATTCTTTTAGTTATACCATCATCTATTATCTTAAAGAACTTGGTTTTGCATGTAAAGTGATAAAAAATGATGCCTTTAAAAAAGCTAAAGAATTAGAAAAATTTGATTTCACTCATCTTATCATCTCTCCTGGCCCTCATTCTCCCAAGGAATCTAAATTAAGCTTAAAAGCAATCAAATATTTTAAAAAAAATAAAAAAATTTTAGGTATATGTTTAGGACATCAGTGTATAGCTGAAGTTTTTGGCGGCAGGGTTTCTAAAATACAAAATCCCATGCATGGTAAAATTTCTAAACTTTATTTTAAAAAAGATCCTATTTTTAAGGGTATTAAAAAAGAAATTGAAATTTGCTTATATCATTCTTTGTATATTAGTTCTATGCCTAAAAAATGCAAAATTTTAGCTCATAATTCAGAAAATATTATTATGGCAATTAAACATAAAAAATATCCTATTTATGGATTGCAATTTCACCCCGAAGCGGTTTTAACTCAAAAAGGTAAAAAAATACTTAAAAACTTTATGAAGCTTTAGTCTTTTTTGCATTTAAAATATAAATATGAAAATCTAAAATAAAATATCCTTAAAATAATTATCATTAATATAAATTTATAAATAAAAAAACCGATAACAATATAAATTAATTTAAAAAGATTTAAGATGAAAATAGATACTTTGACAAAAAATTTTAGCAATTATCAAACACAAATAAACAAAGACAATGATTTGGTAAGTAATGTTCATAGTGACAATGTGGTTAAAATTCAAATTTCAGATGAAGCAAGAAGTTTAAGTCAAACAAATTCAAAAAATGAAAAAGAATATGAAATCAAAGTAAGTCAAGAAAAAATAGAAAACCACAAAGACCAAAATTCCATCCAAAGTAGCAAAGGTGGCGTAAATCCCGCATTAGAGGCTTTAATAGCAAAATTAGCTGAAATTTTAGCTAAAATTGCAGAACTTACTCAAAAAATGACAAACGCTAACGAACAAATGAAAACGACATTTCAAAAACAAATTGATGTGCTAAAATCTCAAGCAGATGTAATTCAAGCTCAAATTCAAGAACTCCAAAGCCAACAAGCTTGATTATATTTTTTCAAAAGTTTAAGAATGCTATAATGATGCATTTTTAAACTTTTTCAAGGAAAAATATGACTTATCTAGAAATCGAAGGCACAAATCATCTAAGCGGAAATGTTACAATAAGCGGAGCAAAAAATGCCGCCCTACCCTTGATTGTTTCAAGCATACTTGCCAAAAACGAAGTAAAAATCAACAATGTTCCTAATGTTGCTGATATAAAAACTCTTATATCTTTGCTAGAAAATTTAGGAGCTAAGGTCAATTTTCAAAATAATAGTGCTTTATTAAACACAAACACTCTTAATCAAACCATAGCCAAATATGACATTGTGCGCAAAATGCGTGCTTCCATACTTACTCTAGGACCTTTACTTGCTCGTTTTGGACATTGTGAAGTATCTTTACCTGGTGGATGTGCCATAGGACAAAGACCTATTGACTTGCATCTTTTAGCCTTGGAAAAAATGGGGGCAAATATACAAATCAAACAAGGCTATGTCGTAGCTAGTGGAAATTTAAAAGGTAATGAAATTCTTTTTGATAAAATCACGGTTACAGGTAGCGAAAACATCATCATGGCGGCAGCTTTAGCTAAAGGTAAAACCAAACTCTTAAATGTTGCAAAAGAACCCGAAGTAGTTCAACTTTGCGAAGTTTTAAAAGACGCAGGACTTGAAATCAAAGGCATAGGTACAGATGAGCTTGAAATTTATGGTAGCGATGGGGAACTTTTAGAATTTAAAGAATTTAACGTTATACCTGATAGAATTGAAGCAGGAACTTATCTTTGTGCAGGGGCTATTACAAATTCTAAAATTACTTTAGATAAAGTTAACGCCACTCATCTTAGTGCAGTTTTAGCAAAACTTCATCAAATGGGTTTTGAAACTTTGATTACAGAAGATAGTATCACCCTACTTCCTGCTAAAGAAATTAAACCTGTAGAAATCATGACAAGTGAATATCCAGGCTTTCCAACCGATATGCAAGCGCAGTTTATGGCATTAGCCTTAAAAGCTAATGGAACTAGTATTATCGATGAAAGACTATTTGAAAATCGTTTCATGCATGTAAGCGAACTTTTAAGAATGGGCGCAGATATTAAACTCAATGGTCATATTGCTACTATAGTAGGCGGAAAAGAACTTAACGCTGCTGATGTCATGGCTACAGATTTGCGTGCTTCTTCAGCTCTTATCTTAGCGGCTCTTGCAGCCAAAGGCGCAAGCAAAGTCCATAGAATTTACCATCTTGATAGGGGTTATGAAAATTTGGAAGAAAAATTTAAAGGTTTGGGTGTAAAAATCACAAGGCTTGAAGAATGAAAAATATCTTTGAAACCTTAAAAGACTTAGAAGATCAAATTTCATGCTTAGATGAAAGTGAGCTTATTAGCCTTGAAAAAGCAAAAGATAGAATTTTAGCTAAAGATTTATACGCTAGAAAAAATCTACCCAGTTTTGACAATGCTGCTCTTGATGGCTATGCTTTTAATTATGCTGATATCAATGAGGCTTTGGAGATTAAAGGGACTATTTTTGCAGGAGATAAAAATTTTTATACAGTTGCTAAAAATGAATGCTATAAAATCATGACAGGGGCTAAAATGCCCAAAAATGCTGATACTATCTTAATGTTAGAAGATGAGTATATAGAAGAAAATAAACTCATCATTAAAAAAGCCCCTAAACAATACAATGCCTATCGCTATAAAGGCGAAGAATTAAAAAAAGGTGAAATTTTACTTCAAAAAGGCACCAAACTTAATGATAAACATATCGCCCTGCTTGCTTCTCAAGGGCTTTATAGAATAGAAGTCATAAGAAAAATTCGCATAGGTATTTTTTCAAGTGGAAATGAGCTAAAAGAACCTTGGCAAGAATGCGATGAAGAAAGTATTTATAATGCCAATGCTTTGCCTTTACTAACCATGCTTCAAAATGCTTCTTATTTAGGTATTATCAAAGATAATTTTAAAAGCACTAAAAAGGCTTTAAAAAATACAAATTTTGATCTTTTAATCACTTCAGGGGGCGCAAGTGTTGGTGAGGCCGATTTTATGGAAAAAGCTTTAGATGAATTAGGCTTTACTCCGCTTTTTAAAGGACTAAAAGCACGCCCTGCAAGGCCTACTAAGCTTTATCAAAAGGGTAAAAATTTCGTATTGATTTTACCAGGAAATCCTATGGCAGCTTATCTTTCTTGTTTTATTTTTGCTAAAAAAATCATTGATTTATTAAGTGGAAACCTAGATAATCCTTTAACATTTTACGCCAAAATGGGTATGGATTTAAAGCTTAAAAGTGGAAGAAATAATCTCATCTTAGGAAATTTAGAAAAAGATATTTTTACACCATTTAATGAAAACAAATTTGGCTCTGGTATGATACTTCCACTTATTAAAAGTGAGTTTTTACTTATAAGCGAAGAAAATACAAGCGAATTAAAAAAAGGTGATGAAATCACGCTTTTAAAAATATAATGTTTGTGTTTTTCACAAACATTAGCTTAATTTATCCTCATCGTCATGATCATGGATATATTGTTCATCATTTTCCAAGGTGTCAACAAAACGCCCTATCCTTTCCCAGCGAACATTTTTATCTTTATCCCAAGAGAAATATACAAACCAAGGTTTACCTACTATCAACCTATAAGGAACAGAACCCCAAAAACGACTATCATAAGAATAATCACGATTATCACCCATCATGAAATACTCATTTTCAGGTACATCAAAAACATAAGCATTTCCGCCGCTAAAACCTATATGATTTCCAAGTTCTTTAATATAAGTTGGAGACATAGCAAAATCACCTATGCTAAGAAAGCGCAAGATATCACTTTCTATATCTTTTTTTGGATCATAATGAATACCTTTTTGTTTATAAGGTTCTTTTACATAAATTTGCCCTCCAAGAGTAACAAGATCATTTGGATAATGTTCTTTCATAAAATCATCACCTTCATGCATTCTCACATAAAGTGTTTTATTTGCGTAAACCATCCTATCTCCTCCTGTACCTACACAACGCTTTACAAAGTGTTCTTTTTCATTTCTAGGATTTCTAAAAACAACTATATCTCCTCTTTGTGGCCCTTGTGCTTTTATCAAATGCCCATCTTTATTAAAATCCGGCAAAACAGGAATTTCCAACCAAGGAATATGAGGAGTTGAGATGCCATAGCTAAATTTTTTAACAAATAAAAAATCCCCTACCAATAAGGTGTTTTTCATGGAACCAGAAGGAATAACAAAAGCTTGTATAAAGAAAAAAATCACCAAAAGAACAATAACTACAGTTCCAGTCCAAGACTGTGAAAATTTATATAATTTCTTTAAAATTTCCATAGATTTTCCCTAATTAAGTCTATTTTTAGCAGATTTAACTGTGTTTTCTAAAAGCATGGCTATAGTCATAGGACCTACTCCACCTGGAACAGGAGTTATATAACTAGATTTTTTAGATACCTCTTCAAAATCCACGTCTCCAACTATCTTTCCATTTTCAAGACGATTGATTCCAACATCAACAACAATCACTCCTTCTTTTACCATATCCGATCGAAGTAAATTCACACAACCTGCTGCTACTATAATCAAATCAGCTTGCCTAGTATAAAGGCTCAAATCTTTGGTTTTAATATGACAAACGCTTACTGTAGCTCCAGCGTTTAAAAGCATAGTAGCCATAGGACGACCTACTATATTTGAAGCACCTATAATAACAGCGTCTTTTCCTTCTAAATCAATTTCATAAGCCTTCAAAAGCTTCATAACTCCAAGTGGAGTACAAGGCAAAAACCCACTTTCTAAGCCTAAATTTAAATATCCTACATTAATAGGATGAAAGCCATCAACATCTTTACTACTTATAATACTTTCAAGTATTAAATCTTTACAAATATGATCAGGCAAGGGAAGCTGAACCAAAATTCCATGAACACTATCATCGTGATTTAAGGTATTAATCAATGCCAAAAGTTCATTTTGTGTAGTATTTTCATTAAGATGATAAACTAAAGATTTAATTCCACATTCTTCACAGGCTTTAGCCTTAGATTTTACATAAGTTTGACTTGCAGGATTATCTCCAACCAAGATAACAGCTAAACAGCTTTCAATCCCTTTGCTTTTCAAAAATTGATTTTTTTCTTTTAATTCTTCTTTGATTTTTACACTTAAAGCTTTACCATCAAGCAAAGTCATTATTTTCCTTCTATAAATTTAATCACTTTTTTAAAGTAAAAATTGTATCATATTAAAACTTCATTAACAAGGTGAAACTTTGAAAATTGTTTTAATGTCTTTTTTATTTAGCGTCAGTCTTTTTGGTGCTGATTTTATCACTCTTAAAGAATACTCTAAAATGCTTTATGAAAATCCAAGAGGCATTAGTTGTAAAGAATGTCATGGAGCAGATGGAAGCGAACAAATTTTAGGATATTATATGAAAAAAGGTATTAAAACAGCTTATAAAGTTCCAAGTATACAAAATCTTAGTTTTGAGAATTTTAAAAATTCTCTTAATCAGAGTAAAGACGCAAAATCAATCATGCCAAATTACTCTTTAACAAATGATGAAATTGTAACTTTATATAATTACATCAAGCAATTTAGCAAGGAAGAAAAATGACAAACAAAAAAGCTTTTAAAGAAGCGTGTAAATTCATCGCAGGTGGTGTAAATTCTCCAGTTCGTGCTTTTGCAAATGTTCAAAGTGAGCCAAAATTTATTTCCCATGGAAAAGGTGCTTATATTTTTGATATAGATGGAAAATCTTATATAGACTATGTTCAAAGCTGGGGGCCTTTACTTTTTGGACATTGTGATAAAGATATACAAAAAGCTTGTCAAAAAGCACTTCATAAAGGTTCAAGTTTTGGAGCTCCAACTTTATTAGAAACTGAACTTGCCAAGCTTGTTTTATCTGATTTTCCTCATTTAGAAAAGATCCGCTTTGTAAGTAGCGGAACAGAAGCAACCATGAGTGCTATTCGTCTTGCCCGTGGTTTTACTAAAAAAGATAAAATTTTAAAATTTGAAGGATGTTATCACGGGCATTCTGATTCATTATTAGTGAGTGCAGGAAGTGGTGCTGCTACTTTTAACTCTCCTAGTTCTTTAGGTGTTTTAGAAGATGTAGCTAAACACACTTTAGTAGCAAAATATAATGATATAAATAGCGTTAAAGAACTTTTTGAAAAAAATAAAGATATTGCATGTGTTATCATTGAGCCTATTGCTGGAAATATGGGGTTAGTTCCAGCTAAACAAGATTTTTTAGAAGAACTTGCTAAGATCTGTAAAAACAATCAAACTCTGCTGATTTTTGATGAAGTAATGAGTGGATATAGAGCATCTTACCTTGGTTCCTATGGAATCAATCATATCCAAGCAGATATAATTACTTTTGGTAAGGTAATAGGAGGCGGTCTACCTGCAGCAGCATTTGCTTCTAGAGCTGAAATTATGAATATTTTAAGTCCTTTGGGTGGAGTCTATCAAGCAGGAACTTTAAGTGGAAATCCCTTGGCAATGGCTGCAGGCATAGCAAGTCTTACAAAAGCCAAAAAGAAAACCAAGCTTTATGACAAGCTTGGAAAATTAGCAAAAAAACTTACCCAAGGAATGAAAAAATTAGCAGATGAAAAAGGACTTCCGCTACAAGTTTGTCATGTAGGTTCTATGTTTGGATACTTTTTCACCAAAAATCCTGTATCAAACTACCAAGATGCATTAAAATCTGATCTAGCATTATTTTCAAAATTTCACAAAAATATGCTTGAAAATGGAATTTATTTAGCGCCTTCTCAATTTGAAACAGGCTTTATATGTTCAAAAATGGATGATAAAATTGTAGATACAACATTAGAAGCTGTTAGGGAAAGCTTTAAAAGAATATGAGCAATATTTCAAAAGAAGAAAAAAATCACTTAGAAAATTCCAACAGCAAAAGACAAAAAATCATTCGCAAAACTCTTGAAGCTGCGGATGGTTTAAGTCTTGGCATCTCTATGGTTGTTGCTGTATTTATAGGTGTGGGAATAGGATATTTACTTAAAAAATTTACTCCTTATCCTTGGCTTTTTTGGCTTGGAGTTTTTTGGGGGATCAGTGCTGCCATACTTAATGTTTACAAAGCTTATAAAGTTCAAGTAAAAAGCTATGAAGAATTTAAAGAAAGAGATGAGTTGATCAAAGAAAAAATTCAAAAAGAAAAGAATAAATAATGGAACATAAAAAAGCTCTATTTTGTATTTTTGCCATTATTCATTTATTTTTTTGGATCATATTTTCATTATTAAATCATTTTAAATTAGATACATTTTTAAGCTATGAAATAGCTTTTTTTAGTGTTTTATTGATTATTTTTGCTTCTTATTTAAATTATAAAAAAGTCATTATAAAAAAATCAAAAAATTATGAAAAAGATTTTAATTTCATTTCATCGCTTTTTATCAAAAAAAAACAAAATTTATCAAAAATTATTCATTTTAAAGTTCTAAAAGACGATTTAAAGCCAAATATTAAAGAGAAAATCCATTTTTTTACTATGTTTTTTACTCTCTTTAAATTGATGGCTTATGTAATATTGGTTGCTGGATTTTTATTTTTACATCGCCAAGATAAATTAGATATCTTTGCTTATATTTGTGGAATTTCATCCTTGCTAGTTTGTGTGTTTATTTTTATTTTATATATAAAAAAGTATGAGTCCAAAAAAAATTATTAAATCAATGACAGCACTTTTTGCTGGTATGGCATTTTTATTTGCAGGTAATGCCTTGATAGTAAGCTCTATAGGTGTTATATTAAAAGAAAACGGAGAAAGTTATTTAGCTGTTGGAGTAGTAAGTTCTTGTTTTTTTATAGGCGCTCTTGTTGGAACCATCAGTGCTCATAAAATTATTTCTCGTATAGGTCATATACGCTCTTTTGGGCTATTTGGGGCTATTTTTGGAATTTCAGCTATGCTTCATACAGTAAGCGAAAATCTTATTTTTTGGGCTGTTTTAAGATTTTTCATAGGAATTTGCTACTATGGTCTTTTAATGGTCATAGAATCATGGCTTAATGAAAAAAGCAAAAATGCCATTCGATCTAGAATTTTAGGTTTTTATGAAATTGTTTTTTATCTTGCATTTGGTATTGGAGTTTTAATCATAGCGTTAAATTTAAGCAAACATAGTGTATTTATCCTCAGTGCAACTTTAATTTTACTTTCATCTTTACCTTTAAATCTAATTAAAATCAAAGAACCTGTTTTGCCCGCATCAAGTCCTATTTCTATACCTAAAATTTTTGATATAGCTCCTTTAGCTATCGTCACAAGCTTTATAGCCGGAATGCTTATAAATGGCTTTTTTTCTATGGCATCTTTATTTATACTTTTGCAAGGTTTTGATACAAAAGCGGTTTCTTATTTTATATTTTGTGGGGTTTTAGGTGGTTTTATTGCACAAACCATCATAGGAACTATTTCAGATAAACTTGGTCGCAAATTTGCCATTATCACTTGCGCAAGCATAGGATTTATCACTATGCTTATATTTATCTTTTTTAAACTTCATTTGTATATGCAATATTTTTTAGGAATTACTCTTGGTATAGGAATATTTTGTTTATATGCTTTAGCACTTGCTAGAGCAAATGATGTTTTAGTAAGCAAAAATAAAGGCGTAGAGTTAGGTCGTGGGGTTCTTTTTTGCTATTCTTTGGGCTCTTTGTTTGGCCCTTTAATTTTAGGTTTTTTAATGCAATACTTTGAAATCAAAGGTTTTATATGGTTTTATATAGTTTCTTTAGCATTTTTAATTCTTTTTGCTATCAATAAACCAAATATTTTAAATAAAAAATTTAAGAAAAAGCCTGGAAATATGGTGATATTTGATGATTAATACTCAACTAGCAAGTCAAATTGCCAATACGCAAAAAAATGATTTAAAAGTAGATAACTCTACTTCAAAAGATAAAACAAATTTAAAGGACAATCCAAAAGAAGCACTTGCGCAAGCTTTAAAGCAAAATTTAGGTTTAAGCAAGGACGCTAGCAGTGAAGAAATACTAGCAAAATTTGTTCAAAATGAAACAGGCACCAAATTAAAAGAACTTGTTAATAAACTTTTAGATCAAATCAATGCTCAAAAAAACCCCGATTCCCCTGTGCTTAAACAAGGAAAAAATTTAAATTTAGCTCCTAATTTTGCTAATGAATTAAAAACTTTAAGCACAGAACTTGCAAAAAGCGATACTTTTACACAAGTTTTAGACAGATTAAATCAAATTTTAAAACCTGCCAGTGAAATAAAAAACAACAACTTAGCTCCTTTGTTTAAAAATTCAGGCGTATTTTTAGAAGCTAAATTAAAAGATGCCCTAAACGAAGAATTGCTGCCCAAAAGTTTTCACTCTCTTTTAAGTACAATCAAAGGTCTTAGTAGTGAAAAACTAAGTATTCAGATAGCCCAACTTGCAAATGCAAATTTAAACCCAAAAGACACTTTAAAAGAATTAAAAAATATTATTAATTCTAGCAAAAATGAAAATAAGCAAATTTTAAATCAAAGTTCTTTTAAAGCACTTTTAAATTTAAGTTCTAAATTGGAAAATTTTAAAAATTATATAAGTAAAAATCCCAGTCATGCTCAAGAAAAAATCACCCCTATGGCTAATAAAATTTTAAAAGAATTAAATTCCATCAAAAATGATTTTTTCAAAGCTCTTAATAAGCCAGAAAATTTAATGATAAAAGATCCAAACATCCTTAAGCAAACTGCTACCGCCTTTGAAAAACTTGAAAATACTTTAAAAAATATACTAGGCAATCAAGCTTCTAAAATACAAGATAAAGAAAATATTTTAGAAAATCTTTTAAGTAACAAAGAAAATATCAAAGAAGAAAAACTTAATCATAACACAAAAAACCAAGATGAAGAAAAACATATAAAAGCATCAAAAGAAGAAAATCTCACAGATGATACCAAGCAAGATTCAAAATTAGATTCTGATATAAAAACCCACGAAGAAGATACCCAAGATACAAAAAATGATATTCAAAACAATGAAACAGAAAATAATCCAGACAATGATATAAAAAATTCTACTCCAAACCAAGAAAAAATTAAAGATGAAAAACAAGAAAAATCAAAAGAAAATATCAAAGAAAATCCAAAATTTTATGAAACAAAAACAGAAAACAAAACTTCAATCAATACAAATAATCCTAACACAAACAATATGCAAAATTTAAATAATTCTCAAAATATTCAATCTAACAATAACCAAACTATGCAAAATATTTTTAAAAATCAGGAATTTATAAAACAAAATATTGTAAAAAATTTAGCATTTAATGTAGAAAATTTAGATCTAGAACAAGTGCAAGATTTAAGTAAAAATTTAAGCAATCTTTCTCGTAGACTTAATGAAAGCTTAAAAGAACTTGAACCTTATACTCAAAATGCCAAACTGAATCAAGCAGAACTTAAAAATCTCGAACACAAACTCAATCTTTCTACCAAAGATCTAGCGCAAATTAAACCAAAAACAGAACAAGATATAGCTGAATCTTTACATCATGATGTAAAATCAACACTTTTGCAAATTTCAAATTTAGCTAAAAATGAAGGCAATGAAGCTATATATAATCAAGCTAATCGTCTTTTAGCGCAAATTGAAATCAATCAGCTTATGTCTTTAGCTAATGATTCTATCAATACTTATCTGCCTTTTTCTTGGGATGATTTAAATGATTCTAAAATTATGTTTAGACGCGGAAAAAAGGATAAATTTTTTGCTCAAATTAAACTCGAATTTGCAAAACTTGGGGATTTGGAAATTCTTATTTCTTTAAATAATGAAAAATATATAGATATTAATATTATGGCAGAAAATATTGAATTTAGAAAAACCATCTATGAAAATGCCCATGAGCTTAAAAGAAATATCAATAAAGCAGGACTTTTAAGTGCAAATTTCTTTGTAGGTGATATCATAAGAAGTAAATTTGATACTAGAAATATGAAAAATTTAGATCTTGAAATGGGTATGGATAAAAAAGTATGAGCAAAATCAAAAGATCGATTAAAAAAGCTGTAGCTCTAGGCTATCAAAAAGAAAAAAACTCTGCCCCAAAAGTGCTTGCAAGTGGCAAAGGTGAAAGTGCTGCTAAAATTATTTCTTTAGCCAAGGAACACGGAGTTCCCATTAAAGAAGATGAAGATTTAATAGAAATTTTAAGCAAGCTTGACTTAGGTGATGAAATTCCACCTAATATGTATAAAGCTGTAGCTGAAGTTTTTGCCTTTATCTATCAAATGGCAAATAAAACTCCTAAAAACTAATCCGCTATTTTTTCTCCAAATTTAATACCCTGCCCTGCTTTTAAATTAAAAGTTAAAAGTCCTTTTTGAGAGATTAAAACTATAGTAGAACCCAGTTCAAAATTTCCTAGTTCTTCGCCTTTTTTTAGATTTAAATTTTCATATTTTCTAGTAAAATTATGAGAAATTTTAGCATTGGTTTGTATGCTTATATCAAAATTAAAACGCATTTTTCCTACATTTTGCGCTCCTACAAAAACAAGCCAAAAAATACCTTTTTCATTTTGACATTTTAAACTCACTCTTTCATTTTTTACATACAAATTACTAATGCGTTCTAAATGCTTTTCATTTACACTATAAAGGGCGCCACTTGTGTAAGTTGCACTCAAAATTTGCATATCACAAGGGCTGTGATAACGATGATAATCTTTTGGAGAAAGATAGATATTGACATAATCAAGCCCATTTTTAAGCTCATCTTTTTCAAAGCTATCTTTTAAAAGCTCCTCAACGCTATAAGTATGCCCTTTTATAGAAAAAGCAAAATGTTCTTCATTTGCCAAAAAAGTACTTCCACACTCTAAAATTTTACCATCACTTGGACTGATAAAACCTTCTTCAAGTTTCCTTGGAATGTGAAAAGTTCTTGTAAAAAGAGCATTTAAACTCTCGTATTCACAAGGAGCTTTAAATTCACTCATATCGATATTAAAATACTTAACATAATTTTCATTAATAACTTTTTGTATCATTTTGGGAAATTTAATCCCCGCTACAAAACCAAAAAGCCTCGAACTTTCTTTTGAAAAACTCATTTTTTTCCTTTTAAATTTAAAATCACTATTTCACTCGGAGCAAAAACTCTAAGACTTGGCCCCCAAAATCCTGCTCCACTACTCACATAAAGCTTAGTTTTTTCTCCTAAATCATAAAGCCCATGAACAAAACCTTGCTGAAGTTTAACTAAAAACATAAAAGGGAAAATTTGCCCTCCATGCGTATGCCCACTTAAAACAAGGTCAAAATCACTTAAATCATAAAGTAAAGCTGTTTTGGGTTGATGTGTGAGTAAAATACTAGCTTTACTTGTATTTAAATCCACTTTTATTCTTGCTAAATCAGGAGCATATAAACCCTTATCAAGTCCGGCTAAATCTCCAAGTCCAGCAATATTTATAAAACCTAAATCTAAATTTTGATTGACTAAAATTTTCATATTAGTATGTTTTCTAAGTAAATCCAAAACTTTATTGATACCATGATAATACTCATGATTTCCCAAGGCATAAAAAGTTCCATAAGTGGAATTAAAATCATTAAGTTTTGAGATGTAATTTTTTAAATCTTTAGGATTAGTATCAATCAGATCTCCTACTATTACAACCATATCAGGACTTTGCAAATTCACTTTAGTGATGAGCTTATCTAAAAAATTTTCATGCAAATTTTTACCCAAATGTATATCAGTAAGCATGACAATTTTTAAATCTTGTTTAAGATTTGGTATTTCAACATCAACACTCTTTACTTCAGGTGTTTTTAGAGCATTATTTATACTTATATAAATTAAAAACACACTTAAAACTATAAGAGAAAGCTCAAAAATCAAACGCAAAATAAGATTATATTTTTTATCTCTTTTACCCATAAGAGCTAAAATCAATTTAATAAAATCCCAAGCTAAAGTCATAAAAAACAAACAATAAGTCGGCGCATAAAGCATGGCTAAAATTTCATACCAAGTATCACTTAAATATTCATCTCTACGAAATATTAAAAACACAGCTTGGGCTAAAAAAAGCACAATAAAAATAAAGGCAAAAATTTTATAAAAATACTTGAAAAGAGTAATTTTCTTGATTAATCTTTTATAAATATAAACATTTGCTAAGCCAAAAATCAATAATACAATGAAAGAAAAAATTAAAAATATCATAAAAGTATTATAACCAAGTAAAATTAAATATCCGTATAAATTTTTCTGTTATAATAAACTTTTAAATAATTTTAAAGGCTATAAAATGTACCGTTTTGCACCTTCTCCCACAGGTGATATGCACATAGGAAATTTACGCGCAGCAATTTTTAACTATATCTGTGCAAGACAAAAAAATATGGATTTTATCTTACGTATTGAAGATACTGATAAGGCTAGAAATATAGCAGGAAAAGAAGAAGAAATCAAAGAAATTTTAAATCTTTTTGGTATTTCATGGCAGCATTACTATATACAAAGTGAAAATTTAAAATTCCATCGCCAAATGGCTTTAAAACTTGTAAGTGAAAAAAAAGCTTTTGCTTGTTTTTGTACTGAAGAAGAACTTGAAGCAAAAAAAGAGCTAGCTAAAAAACAAGGTAAAGCTTATCGCTACGATGGCACTTGTGAAAAACTAGCCGATATCGATGTTTTAGAATGTGAAAAACCCTTTGTTATCCGTCTTAAAAAACCTACTCACACTATGAAATTTACAGATTTTATCAAAGGTGAATTAAGTTTTAAACCTGAAAACATAGACTCTTTTGTGATTATGAGAACGGATAAAACTCCAACTTATAATTTTGCTTGTGCGGTTGATGATATGCTTGAAAATGTTACTTGTATTATACGCGGAGAAGATCATGTTTCAAACACTCCAAAACAAGAACATATCCGCGCAAGTTTAGACTATAATAAAGCCATAACTTATGCGCACTTGCCTATCATTTTAAACGAAGAAGGTGTTAAAATGAGCAAAAGAGAAGCACATTCTTCTGTAAAATGGCTACTTGAAAGTGGAATTTTACCTAGTGCAATCGCAAATTATCTTATCATGCTAGGCAATAAAACTCCTTGTGAAATTTTTACCTTAGAAGAAGCTATAAAATGGTTTGATATTTCTAAAGTTTCAAAAGCTCCCGCAAGATTTGATCTTAAAAAACTCTTACAAATCAATCGTGAACATATCAAAATGATCAAAGATGATGAGCTTAATAAAATTTTAGATTTAAACAAAGATCTTGCACAACTTACTAAATTTTACACTCAAGAAGCAAGCACCATAAAAGAACTTAAAGAAAAAATGCGAGCTATTTTTAGCACAAAAGACTTTGGCGAGTTTGAAGTAGAATGTAAAATTTTAAAAGAACTCTTAAAAGATATTGAACTTTTTGAAAACTATGAAGATTTTAAAAATGAACTTTTAAGCAAAAGCGACTTAAAAGGTAAAAAATTTTTCATGCCTTTAAGGATAATTTTAACAGGAAATATTCACGGACCTGAGCTTAGCGATCTTTATCCTTATATTAAAAATTTTATTCACGAATTAGCAAGGATTTAACTATGGTTATAGACTCTTTTATTATTTCTATTTTTCAAGTACTACAAATTGTCATTAACATTTATACTTGGATTATTATCATCACAGCACTTTTAAGCTGGGTAAACCCTGATCCTTATAATCCCATAGTGCAAATTTTATATAAATTAAGTTATCCTGCTTACGCCTTAGTTAGAAAAATTCCAACACGCATTGGTAATATTGATCTTGCACCTTTGATTATAGTCTTAGCATTGCAGTTTCTTGGTATTTTTCTTGGGAATATCTTAAGGAGTATATTGTGATAAAAAAAATACTCATTTTTTTATTTATTTTTTCAAGTTTAAATGCTACACAATATAGCATAGAAAAACTCAAAAAAGAAGAAAATTCACTTGCTAAGGATTATTATATTTATAGGCTTTTAGAAAAAAATAAAATCAGTAAAAAAGATGCACAGGATTTAAATTCTCATATTTTTCGCTATATAGGAAAAATTAAATCCGAACTTGAAAAAATCATTCCTTTAAAGCCTTATATCAACCCAAAATATGCTAAATGCTATACCTATACAGCAAATACTATCTTAGATGCAAATTTAACTTGTCAAAGTGTGCGCTTAAATTCATTAGTTTTTATAGCAAGTTTAAATTCCAAAGACCGAACTACTTTAGCTCAAACCTTTAAAAATCAAAGACCTGATTTGACAAATTTATTGCTAGCTTTTAATACTTCTGATCCTATGAGCTATATAGCACAAAAAGAAGATATTAATGGTTTTTTTAAACTTTATAATTATTCTAAAAAATACGACTTAGATTTAAATACAAGTTTAGTCAATAAACTACCAAACCACATTGGTTTTAAAGATTTTGCACAAAATATTATTATTAAAAAAGAAAATCCAAAATTTAGACATTCTATGCTAGAAATAAATCCTGAAAATGTAAGTGAAGATTCTGCTTTCTATTTAGGAGTCAATGCCTTAACTTATGATAAAACAGAGCTTGCTTATGACTTTTTTAAAAAGGCGGCACAAAGTTTTAAATCGCAAAGCAATAAAGACAATGCTATATTTTGGATGTGGTTGATTAAAAACAATGAAGAAGATTTAAAAACTTTATCGCAAAGTTCTTCTTTAAATATTTATAGTCTTTACGCAAAAGAACTTACTAACACACCTTTTCCAAAGATAGAAAGCCTTAATCCAAGCAAGAAAAAAAATAATTTTAATATGCAAGATCCTTTTGCTTGGCAAAAAATAAACAAACAAATTCGCGATGCTAACGCAAGTCAACTAGATGTCTTGGCAAAAGAATTTGACACACAAGAAACCTTGCCTATTTATGCTTACATATTAGAACGCAAAAATAATTTTAAAAAACATTATTTTATAATGCCTTATTATGACAATATAAAAGACTATAATAAAACAAGACAAGCTTTAATTTTGGCTATTGCCAGACAAGAAAGTCGTTTTATTCCAACTGCTATTTCAGTTTCTTATGCTTTAGGCATGATGCAATTTATGCCATTTTTAGCCAATCACATAGGGGAAAAAGAATTAAAAATTCCAAATTTCGATCAAGATTTTATGTTTAAACCTGAAATAGCATATTACTTTGGAAATTATCATCTAAATTACCTTGAATCACGTTTAAAATCTCCACTTTTTGTCGCTTATGCTTATAATGGTGGTATAGGATTTACTAACCGTATGCTTGCAAGAAATGATATGTTTAAGACGGGTAAATTTGAACCTTTCTTGTCTATGGAGCTAGTTCCTTATCAAGAAAGCCGAATTTACGGAAAAAAAGTTCTAGCTAATTATATTGTGTATCGACATCTTCTGAACGATAGTATAAAGATTTCGGATATTTTTGAAAATTTAATTCAAAACAAGGCAAATGATCTAAACAAATCTTAGCTACAAGCCTAGTCTCTTCCTTGACACTAGGAAGAGATACTTTAAAATAATCAGTATAGTTATTTTGTATTATATATTTTAAATACTCATCATCCAGTTTTTCAATATTGGCTTTTTTATTATTGATAAAAACTTCTAAATTTTGAATTTTTAATGTATTTGGAATAAAAGACAAGGCCAATACATCATCTTTAATTATCTTGTCTAGAATTGGGTTTAAATAAGACATGGTTACAATGGCATTAATCTTATCTTGTGTGATTTTGTATTTTTGAGTAAACATTAAAGTTTGAGATTTTAAATTTGTATCCACAATCGCCTGATCTTTTAAAGAACAAGCTCCAAGCAAAAAAGCACCTAAAATTACACTATAAATTTTCATTCTTTTTCCATATTTTTTAGTATTATTGTAGCCTTTTAACCCTATTTTTTGGTTTAAAAAGATATAATTTTACAAAAAAATTAAGAGTATATTTTATGAAACAACTTATCATAGCTTTTAGCGGGCCTTCAAATTCAGGAAAAACTACACTCATCACCAAAATAGCTGATAATTTTTTGCAACAAAATTTAAAAGTTTTAATCATTAAACATGATCCTGCCGATAAAGCTCAATTTGATTTTAGCGGTAAAGATAGTTTTAAATTTTTTCAAAGCGGAGCTGAAGTCATGGTTTTAAGCCCTACAAGAACAACTTTTTTTTCTCATGAAAATAGAGATATTTTAAAAGCTTTAAAATTAAGCCCTGATTTTGACATTTGTTTGGTTGAAGGATTGAAAACTCTTGATTTACCACGCATTAGCGTATTTTGCAAAGAAATTGATGAAAGTTATTTTACTTTTTCAAACGCCATTGCAAGCTATGAAAAAATTTCTCACCCTTATCTTACTTGGCTTGATTTAAACGATATACAAGCTATTTGTCAATATATACTTAAAAATGCTAAAAATTTACAAGGAGAATTATAAAATGCAAGAAGTGATTTCTTATATACAAAAAGCTGTTTTAGAAATTTCTAACGCTTTAAAATTTCCCGATACAAGCTACAGTCAAAATCAAAATTTTACAGGCGATACCCAACTCAAATTTGATGTTTTAAGCGATGAAATCATCACAAAAACCCTAAGTCAATGTTCAAGCATTAAAGCCATCATAAGTGAAGAAAAAGACGAAATTTTAACGCTTAATAAAAAAGCAAATTTTATCGTAGCTTATGATCCTTTAGACGGTTCTAGCTTAATGGATGTTAATTTTGCTATAGGTTCTATTTTTGCCATCTATGAAGAAAAAGCAAATGCCAAAAATT
Source organism: Campylobacter sp. BCW_6871 (assembly GCF_001762325.1). Taxonomy (NCBI): domain Bacteria; kingdom Pseudomonadati; phylum Campylobacterota; class Epsilonproteobacteria; order Campylobacterales; family Campylobacteraceae; genus Campylobacter; species Campylobacter sp. BCW_6871. The sequence goes on from NZ_MJWQ01000032.1 coordinate 85,657, forward strand.
TAAGAGCTGCACTTTATAGTATGTATGGAGCGCGCTTAGAACTTGTGATTTGCAAAGATCAACCAAAACTTTATCGCCTAAATGCAAATAATGAATTTATTTTTATAAAAGATCTTAAAATGAATGAAAAAGGCAAAATTAATGCTACAGGCGGAACGCAAAAATTTTGGGAAGAAAAACACGCTAATTTTATCAAAAGTCTTTTTGATGAAGGATATCGCTTAAGATATTCTGGGGCTATGGTAAGCGATATCAATCAAATTTTATTAAAAGGGGGTGGGATTTTTAGTTATCCTGCAACACAAGATGCGCCTAATGGCAAACTTCGTGCTTTTTTTGAAGTCTTTCCTCTAGCCTTTATCATAGAAAAAGCAGGCGGAAAAACTACAAATGGAAAAAATCACTCCTTGCTTGAACTTGAATTTGATAAAATCCATGCGACAACTCCTTGTTTTTTTGGCTCAGAATATGAAATTTCAAAACTTTTAAAGGCTTACAATGAATGAAACTAGAGATGAATTTGAGCAAGATATGGATAAAAAGAAAGAAATTTTACTTTCATGTCAAAACTCAAAAAACCTAAACTCTTGTTATAATTGCAATGAAATTTTTAACTGCCAAACTAGAAAAAATTATGTTGATGCAGTCTATAATAGTATGTCTAAGGGTAAAACCGAAGGCGGATTTGACTTTTAAAGGAAAAAAATGCGTTATATTACAACACCAATTTATTATGTAAATGATGTACCTCATTTAGGTCATGCTTATACTACCATCATAGCCGATACTTTAGCAAGATTTTATCGTTTGCAAGGACATGAAACAAGATTTCTAACAGGAACAGATGAGCATGGACAAAAAATCGAAGAAGCTGCCAAACTAAGAAATTCCACTCCTCAAGAATATGCTGATAAAATCAGTTTTGAATTTAAAAAATTATGGGATGAATTTGAAATCACCTATGATATTTACGCAAGAACAACTGATACAAGGCATATTGAATTTGTTAAAGCTATGTTTTTAAAAATGTGGCAAAAAGGTGATATTTATAAAGATGAATACGAAGGACACTATTGTATTTCTTGTGAAAGCTTTTTTACTCAAAGTCAGCTTATCAATGATTGTTCTTGTCCAGATTGTGGCAAACAAACTAGAATTTTAAAAGAGGAAAGCTATTTTTTCAAACTTTCAAAATATCAAGATAAAATTTTACAATGGTATGAAGAAAAAGATCCCATCCTACCAAAAAACAAAAAAAACGAACTTATAAATTTTGTCCAAAGCGGCCTTAAAGATCTTTCCATTACAAGAACAAGTTTTGATTGGGGGATTAAACTGCCTCAAGAAATTAATGATGATAAACATATTATTTATGTATGGCTTGATGCACTTTTTATCTATATAAGTTCGCTTGATTTTCAAAGCAAGGGAGAAAATGCTAAATTTTGGCCTGCGCATGTGCATTTAGTAGGAAAAGATATCTTGCGTTTTCATGCCATTTATTGGCCAGCTTTTTTAATGAGCGTGGATTTGCCTTTGCCAAAATTTATAGGTGCACATGGCTGGTGGACTAAAGAAGGTGAAAAAATGAGCAAATCTAAAGGCAATGTTGTAAAACCTAAAGAAATAGTTGATGCTTATGGAAGCGAAGCTTTTAGATATTTCTTGCTTAGAGAAGTGCCTTTTGGTAATGATGGGGATTTTAGCGAAAATATGCTGATAAATCGTATCAATGCTGAACTTAGCAATGAATTTGGAAATTTACTTAATCGCATTATAGGCATGAGTACAAAATATGATCAAGGAAATATTTCAAAAGAAGGTGTTTTAAAATTTTACAATGCCGAACTAAATCAAGCAAAAGAACACTTAAATTTAGCGGTAGAATTTTTAGAAAACTTACAGTGTAATCGTTATTTAGAAGAACTTTTTAAAGCCTTAAGTGTGGCAAATTTAGCCATTAGTAAATACGAACCTTGGAATTTAATCAAAGAAAACAAACACGAACAAGCTAATGCTTTAGTGGCACTTTGTGCAAATATTTTAGCCAAAACAAGTCTTTTGCTAAGCCCTGCTCTACCAAAGTCTTGTCAAAAAGTAGCTTTGGCTTTAAATTTTGAAATTTCGTCTGTAAATTACGCAAAAATGATACTTGATAATGAACTTTTAGATTTTAAAGCAAATCCTTGTGAAGCTTTATTTCCAAAAGTAGAAAAAGCTCTTTTAAAACAAGAAATTAAAGAAGAACCCAAAAAAGAAGAAAGTCCTAAAATAAAAATCGATGATTTTGCAAAAATTGAAATCAAAGTTGCTAAGGTACTTGATTGTCAAAATATAGAAGGGAGTGAAAAACTTTTAAAATTTCAACTCGAACTTGACAATAAAGAGATCCGTCAAGTACTCTCAGGCATAGCAAAATACTATAAAGCCAGTGATTTAATCGGTAAACAAGTATGTGTTATAAGTAATCTTAAAAAAGCTAAAATTTTTGGACATGAAAGCGATGGTATGATACTTTCTGCAAAAAGCGGAGATAAACTTGTTTTAATCACCCCTGAACAACTTATACAAAACGGTTCCTTAGTAGGCTAAAATATGCAAATTAGCAATTTAGGCGAACTTTTAAACGCAACGCTCATTCATGAAGGTAGCGTTTTAAGTGTGGAAGGTTTTGCCATAAATTTAAACGAACTTAAAGCAGGCTTTGCTTTCTTTAATAACGATAAAAAAGAAATTGCCCAAGCTATAAAAAAAGGCGCTTATGCTATAATTACAGAAAATGACATTGCTATTGAAGATAAAGACATTTTTTACTTTAGAGTAGAAAATCTAGAACAAGCTCTTGTAAGATTTTTACGCTTTTTTTGTGAAGATAAAGAATGTGAATTTTTACTTTTTAAATCTTACGAACTAAGTCTTTGCAAGGCTTTTTATTTTAACATTTTAAAAGGAAATATTTTTGCTGATTTTGAAAAACTAATCAAAGCAAAAAAAGGTGAAATTTTTTGCTGCTGTGAAGAAAATTACTTAAATAAACTTTGTGCCTATTCTCATAGTCTAAAAGATGCTAATTTTACTTTATTATCGCGATCTAGCTTTTTTTTTACAACTTTGATTTGTGAAAATTTATATTTTAAAAATCTTAATTTGCCTTTTTTTTACGCAAATAGTTTTGCAAAAATTATTTCTTTTTTAAAAGAAAAAAATCAAAAAATAATATTTGACTTTAATAAGATTGATGATTTTAAAATTTATTTTATTGACGATAAATTTGAAATCACTCCTTTTGGTTCAAGCTCTCAAGCGTTTATTGTAAGTAACAACCAAAATACCTTTGAATTCTGGAAAGAAAAATTTAAAAACATAAAAGACTTTAAAATTGCTTCTAAAAATTCTTTATTTTGCGATTTTTCCTATAATCAGCTTTCAGATTTAAGAAAATTAAAAAATTTTAAATATTGTTTAATTCTTGAAAATTATGATATTTTTGAACAAGAATTTGAAAACAAAGAAAATCAAACCCCAAGCTTATTTTAAATTCACTCCTTCATTTTCAAGCAAAAATCTTTTTATTTCAAGCCCTCCATTATATCCTCCTATACCATTGCTTGCAATAACTCTATGACAAGGTATAAAAATAGGAATTTGATTTTTAGAATTTGCATTTCCGACAGCTCTAAAAGCTTTTGGATGATTGATTTTTTCTGCTATATCTTTATAAGTAGCTATTTTGCCATAAGGAATTTTCATTAAAGCCCTATAAACCTTTGATTCAAAGTCTGTACCTTGTATCAAAACAGGAATGCTAAATTTTCTAAGCTTATGAGTAAAATATAAATCAAGTTCATATTTTGCTAAGTCAAGCAAACTACAATTTTTTTCTGATCTTTTATTATCACAAAAATCGACTCTAGTTAAAAATTTTCCATCACTATGTAAAGATAGGTAACATAAAGGCATTTTATAATAAACTTTAAACATTTTTTATCCTTCAAAGAGCTACAATTATAATAAAAAATATTTAAGGAGTAGAAAATGTCTTTTATGCAAGAATACAATAAACTTGTTGAAGAAAGAGCCGCTTTGGGTATACCACCCCTTCCTTTAAATGCAAATCAAACTAAAGAACTTTGTAAACTACTTGAAAATGAAAATAATGAAAAGCTTGCAAATCTTTTAGAAAATAGAGTAAATCCTGGTGTTGATGATGCAGCTTTAGTAAAATGTGAATTTTTAGATTCTATACTTAAAGGCAAAATCAGTGCTCCAAATATAGACAAAAAAAGAGCCTTAAGAATGCTTGGAACTATGCTAGGCGGATATAATGTTAAAGTTTTAATCGATGCTTTAAAAGATGAAAACATAGCCAAAGATTCTGCAGAAGTGTTGAAAAATATTATTTTTGTACATGATAATTTTCATACCATAGCTGAACTTAGCAAAAACAATCCACACGCTAAGGAAGTTTTACAAAGCTGGGCAAATGCGGACTGGTTTAACAAAAAAGAAAAATTACCTCAAGTGATTAAATGTATAGTTTTCAAAGTAGCAGGCGAAACAAATACCGACGATCTAAGCCCTGCAGGAGATGCTTTTACAAGAAGCGATATTCCTTTGCATGCAAATGCCATGCTAAAAGTAAGACAAGCAGGATCCTTAGAAAAAATCAAAGAGCTTAAAAAAAGCGGTCGCGAAGTAGTTTATGTAGGTGATGTTGTAGGAACAGGTTCAAGTAGAAAATCAGCAATAAATTCTATACAATGGCACTTAGGAAAAGAAATAGAAGGTGTGCCAAACAAGCATAGCGGTGGTATAGTAATGGGTTCAACTATAGCACCGATTTTCTTTAACACTGCTCAAGATAGCGGGGCTTTACCTATCATCTGTGATGTAACAAACTTAGAAATGGGCGATGAGTTTGAAATTCATCCTTATGAGGGAAAAATCATAAAAAATGGCTCTACAATCGCAGAATTTACACTCAGTCCAAACACTCTCTTAGATGAAGTTAGAGCAGGAGGAAGAATCCCACTTATCATAGGTCGCGGGCTTTGTACTAAGGCTAGAGAATTTTTAGGAATGGAAAGTGAAAATATCTTTACCAAACCTGAACAACCTAAATCTTCAAGCGGTGGTTATACCTTGGCTCAAAAAATGCTAGGTCGTGCCTGTGGAGTTGAAGGCGTACGTCCAGGTATGTATATAGAACCTATAACTTTAACTGTAGGCTCTCAAGATACCACAGGTCCTATGACTAGAGATGAAATTAAAGAACTTGCAAGCCTAGGTTTTAATGCAGACTTTGTGATGCAAAGCTTTTGCCATACAGCTGCTTATCCAAAAGTAAGCGATTCAAATTTACATAAAACCTTGCCCAATTTCATGACAAGTCGTGGTGGGGTAAGTTTAAAACCAGGTGATGGGGTTATTCACTCTTGGCTTAATCGTTTTGTATTGCCAGATACCGTAGGAACGGGTGGGGATTCTCACACACGCTTTCCTATAGGAATTTCTTTCCCTGCAGGAAGTGGACTTGTGGCTTTTGCTGCAGTTACTGGTTCTATGCCTTTAAATATCCCTGAAAGTGTTTTAGTGCGTTTTAGCGGGGAATTACAAGCTGGAGTTACCTTAAGAGATTTGGTTAATGCTATACCTTATTATGCAATCAAACAAGGACAACTTACCGTTGAAAAGAAAAATAAGAAAAATATTTTTGCAGGAAAAATTTTAGAAATAGAAGGCTTGCCAAACTTAAAAGTCGAACAAGCTTTTGAACTTAGTGATGCAAGTGCTGAAAGATCTGCAGCTGCTTGTAGTGTGGATTTAAGCATAGAAAGTGTAAGCGAATATATCAAATCCAATATTTCTTTAATTGAAGCTATGATAGAAGCAGGATATGAGAATAAAGCTACCCTTGCTAGAAGGGCTGAAAAAATGAGAGAATGGCTTAAAAACCCTACTCTTTTAAGAGCAGATAAAGATGCAAAATACGCTTATATTATAGATATTAACCTTAATGACATTAAAGAGCCAATCCTAGCTTGTCCAAATGACCCTGATGATGTAGCAACCTTAAGTGAAATTTTAGCCGATGATAAGCGTCCAAAAAATATAGATGAAGTTTTTGTAGGTTCTTGTATGACAAATATAGGACATTATAGAGCTTTGGGAGAAATTTTAAAAGATAAAGGCATACTTAAAACCAGACTTTGGGTAGTGCCTCCAACAAAAATGGATAAAGCACAACTTACCAATGAAGGTTATTACAGCATCTTTGGTGCAGCAGGTGCTAGAATAGAAGTTCCTGGTTGTTCTTTATGTATGGGTAATCAAGCTAGAGTAAATGATGGAGCTGTAGTTTTCTCAACTTCTACAAGAAATTTTGACAACCGTATGGGAATGGGTGCTAAAGTATATTTAGGCAGTGCAGAACTTGCGGCAGTTTGTGCGATTTTGGGTAAAATTCCAAGCAAGGAAGAATACTTACAAATTGTCAGCGAAAAACTAAGTGATGAGCATAAGGCAAATATCTATAGATATTTAAATTTTAATGAGATTGAAAATTTCAAACTTGAAAATTAATTCAAATTTAATACTTATTTGGATTAAATAACAAAATTAAAATTTTCAAAGGAAAAATATTGAAGTTATTATTCACTTCCTTTTGTTGTTTTGCAAGTTTAATGGCTAGCGATGCCATTAACTGCGACAACATTAAAAATAATAAAACATTGCTAAATAAAAGTTCAAATTTAGATTATTTAAATATAGCTTCAAGCTGTAAAGAATCTTTAAAAAATCAAGATTTTACAAAAAAACTCTATGCGATTTCCAATGAAATTCGCGGAAGCAATAGCTCTTGTAATGGTGTGGCTTATTTGCCCAAATTACAACAATTTGATTTTTTATTATTAAAAATAGCTATCGATCCCATCGCTTATCAAAAAACTTTAGATACACCCGAAAATTTAGAAAAAAAATATGATATTTTAAAATCTTATTTTAGATATTGGGCATATCAAAGTATAGGAAATTTTAGACTTTACAAAGCTTTTTGGAAAGAATATAACAATGCTATAGAACCTTTAGAAAAGTATTTTGAAAGTAATTTTAATTTTGACAAAGGTAGTAATATTTACTATACTAGCAATGCCTTAAACGAATTTTTAAATTGGGCTGTTGGTGAAACAAAAATTTACAAAGACATTAGTCCTTTAGCAAAAATCATGTCAAATAAAAATTATTCAGTATCTTATATACAAGATTTTATTTTTTCAAATAATCCAAGCCAAGATGATCTTACGATAGCCTTGCAAGCAGCGCTTCTAAATCAAAGAGAAAAAGAAATTTTAGAACTTTTGATTCGTTTTGGTGCTAGGATTGACGAAGGTTATGAAAGTGCTATTTTTTACGCATTGGAAAATTATGAAAATACAAATTTTTTAATCCAAAATGGAGCGAATGTTAATCAAGCCAATGCCTTTGGTAAAACCCCACTTTTTTATGCCATAGAGTTTAATCGCCTTGATATCATAAAACTACTTCTTGATAATGGAGCAAATTTTAATCAAAAATATATTAATAACAATGAAAAATTAGCATTAAGTGCGAACATAGGTTCAAATACGCCTTATTTTATTACATTTTGTGCTCTAGAGCACACTTCAAAAAATGTTTTAATGCATGCTGCAGCCTATGGAAATGTTGAAATTTTAAAACTTCTTATTTCAAAAGGAGCAAATTTTAATGCTGTTGATGATCTTGGTTTTAATGCGCTTGACTTTGCACTATCAGCAGGTAAAAAAGAAAATGCTGATTATCTAAAAAGCTTGGGTTTAAAAGCAAATGAAAATCTATTTTACGGAGATAGTTTAGAATGAAAACCGCATTTATTACAGGAGCTAGTTCAGGTTTTGGTAGAGCTTGTGTTGAAGCTTTTATACAAGAAGGCTACAAAGTAATCGCCCTTGCTAGACGCAAAGAGCGTCTAGAAGAGCTAAAAAATGCTCATAAAGATAAGATTTACACCCTTTGCATAGATGTAAGAAATCAAAAAGAAATCTTTGGGGCTATTGAAAATTTACCTAAAGAATTTCAAGAAATTGATGTGCTTTTTAATAATGCAGGCTTGGCTTTAGGGGTAGATGAATTTGATAAATTAAACCTTGAAGATATTAACACTATGGTAGATACAAACATCAAAGGGTTTTTATATGTTGCAAAAGCTGTTATTCCTATACTTCGTAAACAAAAAAATGCTTATATTTTTAACTTAGGTTCAGTTGCGGGACGCAATCCTTATTTTGGAGGCAATGTGTATTGTGGAACCAAAGCCTTTGTAGGACAATTTTCATTGGCCTTAAGAAATGATCTTAGAGGAAGCAATATCAAAGTAACAAACATTGCTCCAGGACTTTGCAAAACTGAATTTAGTGAAGTGCGTTTTAAAGGAGATATCCAAAAAGCTGATGCAGTGTATGAAAATACGCAATTTATCAGTGCTAATGATATTGCCAAAGTAGTAATGTCTATCATTAACCTACCAAGCCATATTAATGTTAATGAAATCGAGCTTATGCCGGTAACACAAACTTGGAATGGATTTTATATAGAAAGAGATGAATGAATAAATTTTTAGTTTTATTGTTTTTACCTTTAGTTGCATTTGCAAACTCCTCAGAAGCAGCTGCAAATGCTAATTTGTTTGGAGCTTTTACGCTTATACCACCTTTAGTTGCTATTGCTTTAGCCTTTATCACAAAAGATGTTATTTTATCACTCTTTGCTGGGGTTTTAAGCGGAACTTTTCTACTTAGCCTTTCTGTAAATATTTTTAAAGCACAACATTTAGCTTTTGTAAATTATTACAATACCGCAGTAGAATCTTTTTCAAAGATTATTTCTTACATCTTAGGCTCAACTTCAGATCCAGTAAATGCAGGAATCATTTTGCAAATTCTTTGTATAGGTGGTCTTGTAGCACTTATCACAAAAATGGGTGGTGCAAAAGCTGTAGCATTAAAATTTGCCAAAAGAGCCAAATCAGCTGTATCAGCTCAAGTTAACACTTGGTTTTTAGGGCTTTTAATATTTTTTGATGATTATGCTAATTTACTGATCGTAGGTCCAATTATGCGTCCTTTGGCGGATAAATTTAAAATTTCTCGTGAAAAATTTGCCTTTATTATCGATTCTACTGCCGCTCCCGTAGCAGGAATAGCTGTAATTTCTACTTGGATAGGCTTAGAAGTTTCCTTAATTAAAACCGCTTATGAACACATAGGCATTAGCGATATTAGTGCTTTTGGAATTTTTGTCGAAACCATACCTTATCGTTTTTATAATATCTTCATGCTTTTTTTTGTAGCCATGACTGCAATCATGGGACGTGAGTTTGGTTCTATGTACAAGGCTGAAGTGCGTGCAAGAACCACAGGACAAATTGCACCTCTACCTAAATCAGGCATACTAGATACTGCTGAATTAGAAGATCAGTTTTTAGCGCCAAAAGAAGGTATTAAAATTCGTGCTTTTGATGCTATTGTTCCTATTTTTACTTTAATCATTTTAGCTATATTAGGATTTTATTTTAATGGACTTAGCACTTTAGAAGGCGAAGAACTTGCAAAAGCAAGCGCCAATCCTTTGTCTTTTGAAACTTTTAGGGCTGCTTTTGGAAATGCTGATTCTTCTGTGGTGTTATTCCAAGCTGCTTTGTTTGCTGCTATTGTAGCGATTTTTATCGGGGTGCGTCGTAAAATTTTCAATCTTAAAGAAGCGGTAGAAACTTGGATATATGGCTGGAAAACCATGATTTTTACCATAGTATTGCTTTTATTTGCTTGGTCGCTTTCAAGTATAGTAAAAGATCTAGGAACTTCTTTATTTATCACTAGTTTACTTGCAGATAAATTGCCTGAGTTTATTTTGCCTGCTACTATTTTTGCTTTTGCTTCAGCCATTTCTTTTGCCATAGGAACAAGCTATGGAACTATGGGGATTTTAATGCCTTTGGCTGTGCCTTTAGCTCATGAAATCGCCAAAATCAATGGTATGGATGCAAATGCTATGCATCATTATATGGTTATTAATATAAGCTGCGTTTTAACAGGTGCGATTTTTGGAAACCATTGCTCACCAATTTCAGATAATGTAATCCTTTCATCTATGAGCGCAAAATGCGATCATATGGAGCATGTAAGAACACAAATTCCTTATGCTTTATTTATCTGTGGTATTTCTTTAATCGCTGGATATATTCCTGTATCTTTAGGACTTAGTGTTTGGCTTGTCTTGCCTTTGAATTTCATACTTATTACGCTTTTACTAAGACTCATCGGAAAGAAAGTTCCATGAGTCTTGAAAATTTTGGAAATTTTCTTACTTTAGATGAAAAACACTCTTTCATAAAAAAATATTTTAAAGAATTTTATACAAAGGAATTTAAACTTTTTGCCTCAAAAGATAAACATTATCGTACAAGAGCTGAACTTTCATTTTATCATGAAAATGATACTCTTTTTTATGCAATGTTTGATCCAAAAAGCAAAAAAAAGTACATTATAGAATATTTAGATTTTGCTGATGAAAAAATTTGCGCTTTTATGCCAAAACTTCTAGAATGCTTGCGTCAAGATAGCAAATTAAAAGAAAAACTTTTTGGCGTGGAGTTTTTAACCACAAAGCAAGAACTTAGCATAACTTTACTTTATCATAAAAATATAGAAGATATAAAGTCAAATTTAGAAAATTTAAGCAATATTCTTCATATCAACCTTATAGCAAGAAGTAAAGGCAAAAAACTTATTTTTAAAACAGAAAATCTAAGACAAACTTTAAATATTCAAGATAGAAAAATATTTTATGAATTTAACAACGATTGTTTTATTCAGCCTAATACTGCTATAAATGAAAAAATGATTACTTGGGTATGTGAAATTTTAAGCACTCAAAAAAGAATGGATTTACTTGAGCTTTACTGTGGATATGGAAATTTTACTTTAGCTTTAGCACCATTCTTTTTTAAAATTTTAGCCACTGAAATTTCAAAAAGCAATATTAATTTTGCTTTAAAAAATTGCGAGCTTAACAATACAACAAATATCCACTTTGCAAGACTTTCAAGCGAAGAATTAAGTCTTGCTATCAAAAAAGAAAGAGAATTTTTTCGTTTAAAAGATATTCGATTAGATGATTTTAATTTCTCTCATGTTTTAGTTGATCCACCCCGTGCAGGACTTGATAAAAGCGTAATTGACTTAATAAAAAAATATGAAAATATTATTTATATTTCTTGCAATCCTATCACTTTAAAAGAAAATTTAAAAGAATTAAGTCTAACACATAGAGTGGAAGAGTTTGCTCTTTTTGATCAATTTGCCAATACTCCACATCTTGAATGTGGAGTATTTCTTAGCAAGGTATAAAAAAATAATTCATTAATTTAGCCAGTATTACTATCGCGATACAAAGCACAAATACAAAAGGATGGATAAAAGCACCAAGCGGGTTTTTCTTCTTTAATATAAAATGACAAAATAAAGAAAAAACAACTAAAGATAAAATTCCAAAAGCCAAAATAATTTTTATAGCAAAAAGTAAATTTAAAGGTTTAAAATGAAAACCTGCCAAAGCACCTCCGCTTAAAAAAAGCAAAAGAACCACAAAAGGCATTATTTTAACCCCAGTAGCACTAAAAAGACTTTTGTCAAAATTAGGATTTTTCTTTTTAACTACGCCCAAAACAAATACATCAACAAACAAATAACCTATAAACAAAATAGCACAAAGAAGATGGATTGTTAAAGTATATGGATAAAATTCTTCCATTTTTCCCTCCTTATTAAACTTCGGAATTTGCTATATTATAACACTTTTTTCATTTTTTGAATTCACTTTAGTTAATTTTTTAATCATTTAAGATAAAATACCAAAACAAAGGTTAATAATGAATGAAAAAGAAACTATCTCTTATATTATAAATACAAGTAAAAATATTGCCATATTTGCTTTAAGTCCAGATAAGACAAAAGCTTCTTATAGGGTAGCAGAATTTTTACAAAGAAAAAATTATAAAATTTTTCCTATTTATCCTAAAGAAGAGTTTATTTTAAATGAAAAAGTTTATAGAAATTTAGATCAAATAGAAGAAAAAATCGATACACTTATACTTTTTAGAAAAGGCGAAGCGGCACTAGAAATTCTTCCTAAGCTTGTTGAAAAAAATATTAAAAACCTATGGCTTCAACTTGGTATTAGTAATGAAACAGCCAAAGAAGAATGTAAAAAATTAGATATAAATTTTATACAAAATCGTTGCATTATGCTAGAATATCCGTATTTTAAAACAAAGGAAAAATAGTGTTAGAGCTTAATAAAATTTACAAAGCAAAACAACAAATTTCAGGGTTTGTAAACAAAACTCCTTTCATATACTCTTCTTTTTTAAGTGATATTTGTCAAAGTGAGATTTATCTTAAAAATGAAAATTTACAAATTACAGGTGCTTATAAAATTCGTGGAGCTTATAATAAAATAGCCAATCTTAGCGCTGAACAAAAACAACATGGAGTCATTGCCGCAAGTGCGGGAAACCATGCTCAAGGCGTGGCCATTAGTGCAAAAAAATTTGGCATTAAAGCGGTTATTGTAATGCCAGAATCCACTCCGCTCTTAAAAGTTTCTGCTACAAAAGCCTTAGGAGCAGAGGTGATACTCAAAGGGGATAATTTTGATGAATCCTATACTTTTGCAACCTCTTATGCTAAAGAAAATAATCTTAGTTTTATCCATCCTTTTGAAGATGAATTTGTAATGGCAGGACAAGGAACTTTGATGCTTGAAATGCTTGATGAAATAAGTGATCTTGATATGATTATCGCACCTGTTGGAGGTGGAGGACTTATAAGTGGTATCGCAAGTGCAGCTAAACAAATCAATCCAAACATTAAAATCATCGGAGTTGGAGCCAAAGGAGCTCCTGCAATGTATGAAAGTTTTCATGCTAAAAAAATCAAAAATGCAAAAAGCGTACGCACTATAGCCGATGGTATTGCTGTGCGTGATGCAAATCCTATTAATTTTAATATTATTTTAGAATGCGTAGATGATTTTATCCAAGTTGATGATGAAGAAATCGCTAATGCGGTATTGTTTTTACTTGAAAAACATAAAATCATAGTTGAAGGCGCAGGAGCTGCGAGTGTAGCCACCCTACTTCATCAAAAAATAAATACACAAAATCATAAAAAAATTGGCGTAGTTTTAAGCGGAGGCAATATCGATGCACAAATGCTAAATATCATCATAGAAAAAGGTTTATTTAAATCTTACAGAAAAATGCAAATTCATGTTACTTTAGTAGATAAACCTGGGGCATTATTACACCTTACAGATAGCTTAAAAATAGCCAATGCCAATATAGTAAAAATCGACTATGATAGATTTTCTACCAAGCTTGATTATGGCGATGCGATGATTTCAATTACCCTAGAAACCAAAGGTAAAGAACATCAAGAAGAAATAAGAAAAATTTTAACCCAAAAGGCCTTTAATTTCTATGAAAGTTTTTAATAACATATACGGCTTAAATAAAGCCCATTTGGCGGTGCTAAAAAGTGATTGTATTGCTTTTTGGCCTCAATCTGTTCTTTGAGTTCTTTTTCACTCATTTTTCCTTCTAAAACCTTTAAAACACTTGCTACACTTAATCTAATTTGCCCTCTTAAAAAACCATTAGCTTTAAAATGAAAAATGCTAAAATCTTTATAAGCATAAGCTCTAGCAATAAAAATTTCTCTTAAAGTCGTTTTATTATCTCCTCCACTTTTGCAAAAAAACTTTAAATCCTTTTTTCCCACAAAAAAACCCAAAAGCTCGTTAGCCTTATCTAAGTCAAATTTAGGATAAAAATGTACATAAGAAGCCATAAAAGGACTATAAGAAGAGTGAGAAAATATATAGCGGTATTCTCTACTTTTTACATCAAATCTTACTTCAAAATCATCTTTTACTTTTTCAATTTTTTTGATATGGATAAAAGGATGGGAAAATTTATTAAGCTGTTTTTGAAGATATTCTAAATTTACAAAATGATCTCCACACTCCACACTAGCTACAGCATAGCTTGCATGTACTCCTTTATCTGTACGAGAAGCCATCAAAAGAGGTGAAACAATACCCAAATGCGATAAGGCACCACTTAAAGCATCTTGAACACCTTTTTTATGAGGCTGAGTAGCAGAACCTAAAAAAGCAGAGCCATCATAAGAAAATATAATTTTTATTTTCATCAATAACGACTCAAAATCATTTTCTTAAAACAATAAGCCGAAACAAATAAACTTAAAGAAAAAATTCCAAGGCAAGCCAAAATTGGAGGTTGAGAAAAAGAACTTAAAAGTCCAAAATATATAGCAATCACTCCAAACATACCTAAATACACATAGCCTTTTTCATAACGATAAGTAACCAAACCAAAACAAAGCGCAAAAAGCGTACTAGCAAGTGGAAACAAGGCTATAGTTGTATAAATCACAAATTCTCTTGCTCTTTGTGGATTTTCGTTTAAATCATTCCAGTATTCATAAAATTTCTTTGTTTGAAGATTGTCTGTATTAAACTGAGTATTTACTACTAAAGTGTCAAATTCTCCACTAAAAATACTTTGACCTTGCTCAAAATTATACATTTTGCCTTGATTCAAGCTAAAAGCAAAGCTATCATCTTTTCTTTGCACATGCGCTTCTTTGGCTATGATAAGTTGTTCTTTATCATCTGTTTTATGTTTAGGGCGATACATAATTATGTTTTCATACTTATCACTATCTTGTTTTTCTATAAAAATCATCCAGTCTAAAAATTTTTGTCCAAATTCTCCTGTTTTGTAGTTAAATTTCACTTGAGTGCTTTTATAGTTTACAAAGTTATCCTGAAGTTCAAATACTATAGGTATCATTACCAAAGCCACAACAAGCATAAAAGCACTAATCAAGCTTGCAATTTTAAGGAAAAATTTTGCCAAAATCATTGGTGAAAATCCCAAAGTAAAAAGTACTATGCTTTCATTTTCCTTAGAAAGCCTAAACAAAGCCAAAGTTAAAGAAATAAAAAAAGATATAGGCAAGGTAAAAATTAAAATTCTAGGCAACATAAATCCATAAAGCTTTAAAAGATCCAAAAAACTAATCTCTATACTTGAAGTAAGTTTTGCAAGTTGAATAAAAAACACCATAGATACAATAGCAAAAAGTACGAAAAATATAGACAAATTCGTACTTAAAAATTGATTTAAAACATATCTTAAACTAAGCTTCATTAGAATAATCCTAAGTTTTTATAAAATAAAACTGCCACAAAAGCGATATTTAAAAAGGGTATCATAGCAAGTTCTTGCTCTTTTATTGCTTTAATTTTTAAAAAAATAAAAAAAGGCAAAGTTAAAATAGAAGCTATAAGTAATACTAAAAATCCATACTCAAAACCTAAAATTCCACCTATACAAGACATAATGATAATATCAGCATCGCCCAAATTTTCCAAAATTTCATCTTTTTTTCGGAAATTCATTAGAAAAAAAACTAAACTTTTTAATAAAAAAACAAATCCTCCAAAACTAAAAGCATTTAGTAAAAAACCTCTGCTAAACTCTTTAAAAATCAAAAAATGTAAAATTTCACTTTCCCTAAAGGCGTAAAAAAAAGCAAATAAAAAAGCGCTCCAAAGTAAGATTTGTGGTACGGCTTTGAGTTTAATATCAATTAAAGAAAGCAAGAAAAGATTAAATAAAAATAGAGATAAAAATAAAAAATCATAAAAATTTTGACTTAAAAAATAAACCAAAATAAGCAAAATTATGCCTAAAATTTCATTGATTAATAAAGAAATAGGTAAATGACATTTGCAAGTTTGACATTTTGCCTTTAAAAAAATATAAGAAAAAACAGGAATAATTTCATAGTATTTTAATTTTGTATCACAAGAAAAACAAAAAGAGCGCGAGATAAAAAAAGGCTTTTTTTCAATTATCCTACTTGCCAAACTTGCGCAAAAAGAACCTAAACAAGCCCCTAGAATTATTATGAAAAGTATCATTTTCCAAAAGTTCTTTCTCTATTTCTAAATTCTTTAATAATCCTTTTAAATTCTCTCTTGGTAAGAGATGGAAATAAAGTTTCACTAAAATAAATTTCAGCATATGAACACTGCCAAAGTAAGAAATTTGAAAGTCTTTTAGCATTTCCAACGCGAAGCATCAAATCCACATCTAAAGGTAAATCTAAATTTTGCGTTAAATTTTCTTCATTTAGCTCAAGTTTTTTCTCGATCACACGCTTAGCAGCTCTTATAATTTCATCTCTTGCACCATAACTTATAGCCAAATTAACACAAAGTGCGTCACAATGCTTTGTTTTTTCTTCAACTAAGGTAATTTTTTCTCTTACTTTATCTTCCAAACGCGATAAATCACCTATAGCTCTTAAACGCACATTATTTTTTTCAAATTTTTCTAAAGCTTCATCCAAACAACGATCTAAAAGTTCAAAAATAAAATCAATTTCATCTTTAGGACGCTTCCAATTTTCCGTACTAAAAGCAAAAAGGCTTAAATTTGAAATATTTTCTTCCATACAAACTTCCATCAATTTTTGCATAGTTTTGACTCCTTGGGAGTATCCAAGTTTTGCCAAAAAACCCTTAGCCCTAGCCCAGCGCCTATTACCATCCATAACAACAGCAAGGTGTTTTAATTCATTCATTTTTCATCCTTTAAAATCAAAAAGCCTTTTGAAAACAAACAAAGGTTCAATCTTGTTTTCTTGCGATACATTAAAATCTAAATGTTCGTTTAAAAATTTTTGTACCTTGGCAAAAGGTGTAAAAACGCTAACACCTTGTGAATCTATCAAAATTTTCAAAGCTCCAAAAACACTAAAATATAAGTAAATTTCTAAATATTTTGCTCTTTTACGCATTTGAAACAAACAAGATTTATTTTCAAAGATAAAAGGAATATGATAAATATTTTCAAAACTTGCAAAAAGCATTTCTTTTAATATCTGATAACGCTCTATATCTTTACAATCTAAAAGATTTTGTATGATGAATTTTTTATAAGAAATTTTATTCTCTAAAATAGCGATTATCAAAGCCAATCCCTCTTCAAAAGGTTTGAAATTAGGACGCTTTGAAAGATGTTTAAATTGTATAACTCCACCATTTTGCATATAAAGTTCAGCTAAATATTCAGCACCAATTTCAAGCTCTATCATGCTTTTGGTTTGAATCTTTTTGTGATTTAACAAAAGTGTATAGTGTCCATAGCCTGATTTAGCCAAAACTTTCATTTGTATAGGCAAGGTAGAATTAATCATACTCATAATTTTTCACACCATTTTACTAATTCAAATGCCAATTTTTCTTTGCTTTGCAAGGTGCTTTTATTTTCATTATTTAAAGTGATAAAATAAAGTTCATTTTGATCGCTTCCAAAATAATTTTTTTGATCAATGATATTAAGACAAATCATATCAAGTTGCTTATCTTTTAAAGATTTTTTCGCATTTTCTAAGGCATTTTGAGAATCAAATTCCATCTTAAAACCTATCTTTTTGCCTTGAAATTTGCAAGTTTTAAGCAAATCTTCATTTAAAGATAGATGCAAGTTTAAACCCTGTAAATGCTCATTTTTTTTAATTTTTCCTTTTACACTTTGAGGGATAAAATCACTCACTGCAGCCGTCATAATCAAAAAATCATGACTTAAATTTTTATCCAAAAGCTCTTTTAGATCCTTAGAACTTTCAAATTTGCAAAGCTCATAAGGAGTATCAAATTCCACAGAGCTTAAAAGTTTTACCCTAGCTCCTAAAAAATAAAAAGCATCAGCTATGGCTTTTGCCATTTTTCCACTTGAAAAATTACTCACACAACGCACATCATCAATTCTTTCTCTTGTGCCACCACCTGTGATAACTACACTTTTATCGCACCAAAACTTTTCTTTTAAAAGTTCTCTTTTGGTGATACTGAAAATATCCTTAACTTCAGCTAAGGCTCCTGCGCCTTCATCTTTACAAGCTAAAACTTTACAAATAGGCTCTATAATCAAAGCTTTATTTTTTTTAAGTATCTTTAAAGAATTTTGCGTGCTAAAATGATGAAACATATTTGTATTTGCCGCAGGAGCTATGATAAGAGGTTTATTTGCTGCGATTAAGGTTTGGATAAAAAGATTATCCGCTATACCAAAAGCAAGTTTATTGATAGAATTAACACTTGCAGGGGCAAACAAAACAAGATCTGCATCCTTACTAAAAGCTATGTGATTGTTTGAGTTTTGCCAACTTTCATTTTCCTCGCATAAAACTTCATCAACTAAGGCTTCAAAACTCATTTTGCTAGCAAATTTTAACAAACCATTAGAAAGCAAAACTTTTACCCTAAAGCTTTCTTTTTTAAACAAAGAAATAAGCTCGTAAGATTTATAAAAAGCTATACTGCCACTAATGGCTAAAAGTATGGTTTTCATTTTTGAAATTTCTTGTAATAATAATCTTTTACCATCTTATGCTCTGCTCTATTGATAAATAAAGCACCTTTTTCTACATTAACACTTACTGTGCTTCCTGCTGCTATGATCACTTCATCTTCGATTTTTACAGGTGCGATAAATTGCGTATCAGAACCTACAAAAACATTTTTTCCTATGATGGTTTTATGCTTTTTTACCCCATCATAATTGCATGTAATAGTCCCACAGCCTATATTGGTTCCACTATCTATCTCACAATCTCCTAAATAGCTCAAATGCCCTGCTTTTACGGTATTTAACTTTGCATTTTTGCATTCTACAAAATTTCCTATATGAGTGTTTTTTAACTCACAATTTGGACGTAAATGTGCCAAAGGTCCTACATCGCTATTTTCTACGATGGAATTTTCTATCACGCTTGAACTTTTAATGATAGAGTTTATAATCTTACTTTTACCCTCTATCCTTACATTTTCATATACTTCGCATTCACCTACAAATTCAACATCTGCACCTATAAAAGTGCTTTGCGGTAAATGAAAAATCACACCCTGTTGCATCCAGTGTTTTTTAATTTTTTCTTGCATGAAATTTTCAGCTATACTGAGTTCAAATTTATCATTGATCCCCATAAATTCATCTTCATCTACAAAAACCGCTTTAATCATCACATCTTTTTCTTTTGCTAGTTTTACAATGTCGGTTAAATAATACTCTTTTGCCGCATTATTATTATCAATCAAAGGTAAAAGCTCTTTTAAAAGCCTCGAGTCAATCACATAAACCCCAGCATTGCAAGTATTTATCTCTTTTTCTTGTGTATTTGCATCTTTAAATTCAACAATTTTTTCAACACTATCGTTTTTTATCACCACTCTGCCATAACTTTTAGGATCTCTTGCTTTAAAAACTGCTAAATTTAATTTTGCATTATTACCCAACAAAGCTTCCAAACTTGTTTGCTCAACCAAAGGCATATCGCCACAAAGAATCAACACTCTTTCATTTTTAGGCTCAAACCCCCTTAAAGCTCCCGCAGTTCCTGGATAATTTTGCAAGTCTTGCTCTAAAATTTGTGTTTTTGGAAAGTGTTCTAAAATTTCTTTTTCAACGCGTTCTTTTTGATGCGATAAAACTACACTTACATCATCACTTAAAGCAAAAGCCTTTTTTAAAATGTGTAAAATCATACTTTTTTGACAAAGCTCTTGCAAAACCTTTGGCTTTTGTGATTTCATTCTAGTGCCTAATCCTGCCGCTAAAATCAAAATAGAAGTTTTCATTTTTTACCTTTGTTATTAAGAAGTCTAAAAGACTATTTTAGCAGTTTAAAGTTAAAATCCTAATACCCTTAAACTAGTTTTTAGTCATCAAAAGATAAAATTTAAATTTCTTTAGTAAAAAACAAAAAAAGGTTTTTAAATTTTGAAAAAAATATTATTATTTTTACTTTTAAGCATGAGTTTATTTGCTGCTGAAGCAACTATCCCTACAGTAAATTTAAGCTTAAGTGCACCCAATACACCTAATCAGCTTGTTACTACTTTAAATATAGTGATTGTTTTAACCATACTTGCGCTCGCTCCAAGTATAGTTTTTGTTATGACTTCTTTCTTGCGTCTTATTGTGGTATTTTCATTTTTGCGACAAGCTATGGGGACGCAAAGTATGCCACCTAATACCATTTTAGTAACCTTGGCTTTAATTTTAACTTTTTTTATCATGGAACCTGTAGCTACAAAATCTTATAATGAAGGTATAAAACCTTATTTAGCAGAAAAAATAGGCTATGAAGAGGCTTTTATAAAAGGAGCAAAACCTTTTAAAGATTTTATGCTTAAAAATACTCGAGAAAAAGATTTAGCCCTTTTTTATCGTATACGCAATCTACCCAATCCCAAAACCATAGATGATGTTCCCCTTACGGTTTTAGTTCCTGCTTTTATGATTTCAGAGCTTAAAACCGCTTTTGAAATAGGGTTTTTAATCTACCTGCCCTTTTTAGTCATAGATATGGTTGTAAGCTCAGTTTTAATGGCTATGGGTATGATGATGCTACCTCCTACTATGATCTCTTTACCTTTTAAACTCTTAATTTTTGTATTAGTGGATGGATGGAATTTGCTAGTGCAAAGGCTTGTGGAAAGCTTTGTAACCTAAGATTTATAAAATCTTAAAAACAAAATTCCAAGAAAAAGATACAAAAGCAAAAATAATTCTAAAGCTAAAAGTATATACAAAAACAAGCCTTTAACGCAAAAAAGAGCTATAAAAACAACAAAAAGAATTACTAAGGCTGTTCGCCCTAGAAAGACTTTTTCTAGGGTCTTGATAGAATAAAAAGTAAAATCTAAAATAAGAGTAAAAATAAATTCTAGCATTGTAAAATACACCCAAAAACTAAGCTTAGTGGTATCTTGCAGCCATCATGTCAATTTTTGAATTGTAAGTACTTCCGCCCGGTGCAGGTGCATTCGCAACCCCAGCACCTACTACCCCCAATCTTATTCCATAATTTAAAATTAAAGGTATAGCTCTATCTTCTTGATAAGCATATTTGCAATACTCCCTAGCTGCGTTTAGTACAGTGCAAGATAAAAACAAAAATAACAAAAAAATGCAACTTTTTTCATTATCTTAAATCCTTTTATTTAAAATTTAGATAATGATATTGTATATCAAAATTTATAAAATTAATATTAATTATCAATATTTTATTAAAAGCCTACAAGAAAAAAGTGATATTATTTTGCTTAAAAACTTCTTTAATGTCTTTTAAATACTTATTGCCCAAAAAATCTAAAAAGCCATTTTTCCTACTCTCATCAATGAAATTATCAAGCTTGTCCTTTAAAGCTTCATCACCTTTTCTTACAGCTATACCCCAAAACTCAGGATTTTCTTGAAAAGGCGCTAAAATGGCTCTGGTTGTATCTTGATGTTTTTGCCAAGTGCGATAAATCGTAAGTTGATCATAAAAAAATCCATCAGCCTTGCCTTGAATCACTTCCAAAATAGCAGCATTTTCTTTATCAAATAAATTAATAGTTGCATTTTTTAAATTTTTAACCGCATATAAATGTCCTGTAGAACCACGCTTTAAAGCCAAAACTTTGCCCTTTTTATCTAAATCTTTGATATTTGTAATATCAGAGTTCAAAGGAGTTAAAATAGCCAAATTTGCCTTAGCATAAGGAATGCTAAAATCCACCACTTTCTTTCTCTCATCGGTAATTGTCATAGAAGACATGATAAGATCTATCTTGGCTGTTTTTAAAGCAGGTATTAAACCATCCCAAGCGATATTTTTTACTACAAGTTTATAGCCGTTTTTCTTTGCAAAAGCTTCTAAAAAATCCACGCTAATTCCACTTGCTTTGCCTGTTTTATCGCTCATTTCAAAAGGCGGATATCCAAGCTCCATTCCTACAACCAAATCTTTTGCACTCAAATTTAAAGCAAAAAAAGAGATAAAAATCAAAATAATTTTTTTCATAATTTCCTTTCAAAATTTTTTGTAAAAAAATTATACTAATTTTATCTTATTTTGTTATTAGCAATTTGTTTCAAACTTAAAAAATTAAAACCTGTAAACCCTAGTTTGTCCTATAAGATTATTTAATCTATCCATTATAGATCCAACATAAGAATTTATACTTTCACTACTTGCTTTCCAGCCATTAGCAAGAGCTTGTTTAATCTCAGCGTCTAAAGCCCAATTGCCTAAAGCTTGCTTAGGAGACATACCCTTTTCATACATATAAAGCTCTCCAGCTATACGACCTCTATCAAGTTCATATTTTAATAAACTTGCAAAATCAACCTTACCTGTCATGATATCAGTCAAATCAACGCTAGTGGTTGAAAAACTCTCCTTAGCCATAGCTGTATTGTAAGCTTCTACTTTTGGATTAAGTGTAGTTTTTGGACTCTCAACGGGTTGTCCACCTTGAGATTTTAAAAAACTCATAAATAAATCTTCTTTAGTATAAGTTCCATCTTCATTTTTTGGATAAAATGACATATCAGGTTTAAAATCACATTCATATTTAGCTTGAGAAACATTTTTTATTTCTTCTAAGGATAAACCTAAGGTTTCAGGTTTTAAACCATTAATCATATTTCCAGAATCAGCCCAAAGATCATCAGCTTTCTCTGCTTGTTCTGATGTTTGATAGACATTTGAAACTAAAGCTCCAGAAAAGTCTTTTAAATGAGTAATATTCATTCTATTATTTGGATCATTAAAATTCATACATTTATCTCCACCTACAGCATATCCACTAGGCATAGAATTTATATCTGCTTCACTAAAACTTGTTTTATCACTTGGAAAGCTTTGGCTTAAAGCATTAGAAAAAAGATTATAATATTGTTTTATGGTTTCAGCCATATCTATATTAGAATAATATTTATCTACACCTAGATATTCTCTTATATCAGAAACATTATATTCAGCCACTCTCTCTATCTCATCCAAAGTAGATTTATGTATCTTAAAATCTTCAGGAAGTCCTGCAGCTTTGTTAAAATCACTTCCCATATAGCCATCTTTATCTACACTATAACCATAGGCTGTATTAGTAGAAGTATTACTTATATCTGCTTGTTTGTATTTTAGAGTATAAATAGAGTTTTTAAATTCACTTGATATATCATAGTTAGGAGAATTTGTCTTACTACTTATACTAAAATTAGTGTTATTGCTAGTATTTGTTGTATTA
>NZ_MJWQ01000033.1:0-7262 GCF_001762325.1 Campylobacter sp. BCW_6871
TGAGATTTGTCCAAATTCATCATTGCTTTTTACTTCTATAGTGGAAACATTTTTTGTTTTATGATTGATAAAGTCAAAGAAATTTTGCAAAGATTTAAAAATTGAATTAATTTTTGCACTTACCATATATTTTATACACATATATACAATAGCTGAAATTATAATTAAAAATATAACAACTACAGCAACTATAATTAATTGAAGATGATATAAAGGTGCTAAAACCGAAGTTCTAGGGGTTGTTACAAGTATACTCCAATGACTTGAATTTTCTAATGTACTAAAAGAAGAAACCGAAGCATAACTGGTTAAACCTGTAGATGTATAAAAATTATTGATTAAAATATCTCTATGTTCTTTAATAGCACTTAATATAGGAGCTACAGAAGGAGAATGGTTGTATTCATTGATTTTTTGCAAAATTGCTTTAGGATTTTCATGAATAACAAATGTTCCATCATCTGTAAGTAGTAATCTTTGATCTCCTTCGTGAAAATTTAATGAAGGATTAAGTAAAGCTTTAGACATCTGTGAAAGCTCTAAAGAGAAACCAATAACTCCTGCAAAATCTCCTTTTTGATTAAAAATAGGCATTCCTAAGTTTATTCCTAAAAATTCTCCATTGCCATAATCAAGACGCTTAACTGAACCAAAAATAACCTTTTGCTCTCCATTGTGCACATTGTTTTCAATTTTTGAGATTACAGGTATACTGTTATACATATTTTTATTTTGTATAAATGTTTTAATACCTCCGTCAATCCCTGGAGTTGAATCATTATAAACAATAGATAAATTTCCATTTTGAATGTCTTTTTCTTTATTTCCTGATAAGACTGAAAGATCTTTAATGTATAAAAAAGCATAAGTGGTATGCATACTTGAATCTAATGTTTTTTTGGTCAAATTTTCCAATACATTAATGTCAATGCTCCCATTATCATTAATAACTTGTTGTATACTAGCACCTAATGCTTTAGAGAGTAAAAAAGGTTCGTTAAGTGTGGATTGCATATAATTTACATATCTTTTTGAAGCTATGTCTAGAGCAATTTCTGCTTCTTTTTCCATATTTTGAGAAACTTTCCATGATATGATGGCAATCATAAAGACTAAGCTAACCATAACACTTCCAATTACTGAAAGGGTTAATTTAGTTCCGATAGATTTTAACATTGTCTTCCTTTCTTGTATATTTATTTTCTAAATTATAACTATAAAATGCTTATTTTTTTCTAAAAAAGTTATTAATTATTAATTAATATTTTGTTAATATTAATTAATAATTAAATTAACTAGTGTTAAAATACATTTACATCAAATTTATATTAAGGAATAGCAATGAAAAAGATTTTCATTTCTTTTATTGTCCTAGCGACATATTTATGGGCAGAAAATACCGTCTATGCCGATGAAGTTGTATCACTTTATCTTAATAAAGATGATACTAAAGTCATAGGAAGACTTTTACCTACAAATCCTTTTGAAGTATTAAAAAGCGAAAATAACAGGGTTTTGCTAAAAATTGATGGTTATGTAAATCCTAAAGCACCTTCTGTGATTTATTTCAATGACTCTCAAAGAATTATTGTTGCAGCTTTTTCTAAAAATACAAAATTAAATTTCTCTCAAAGAATAACTGGAAAAAATGGAAAATGGGATAAGGTAAGCCTTGAAATTTGGGCAGATGAAAAAGAATTTGTCAAAGACAATAAAGAAATGTTAAATCGAGCCAAAGAGCTTTTTGTAAATAACTGCGGAATTTGCCACGCTATCCACAAAGAAAAAGAATTTACAGCTAACGCTTGGCCTGCAATTTTCCGTTCTATGGCTGATAGAACAGGTATTGATAAAAAAGACAGATGGCTAGTTATAGAATACTTACAAAAAAACGCAAAAGATTTTAAAACAAAATAAGGAGAAAAGCATGCTAGATAGAAGAAAATTTTTAAAAATTGGAGCGAGCTTAAGTGCTTTACCTCTCATTCCAAGCTTAAGTGCAGGAAAAACCGTAGAAGCTTCAAAAGTTAGCCTCGGACTTGTAAAAAATGGAGAAGTGATCACTGCAGCACACTGGGGGATTTTAAAACTCACTATAAAAGATGGCAAAATAGTAAAAAGTGAACCTTGGGAAAAAGTTACAAAAATGGATAATCCTTTACAGCACTACACTGCTGATATGGTTTATAAATCTCGTGTGAAATACCCTTATGTGCGTAAATCCTACCTTGAAAATCCTGACAATCCTAAACCTGAACTTCGTGGAAAAGATGAATTTGTCCGCGTAAGTTATGATGAAGCGATCAAACTCATCGCCAAAGAACTTAAAAAAACAAGAGATAGCAAAGGTGCAAGTGCAATTTTTGGTGGAAGTTATGGCTGGAAATCAAGTGGAAATATGCAAAACTCACGTATCTTGCTTCATAGATTTTTAAATGTAACAGGTGGATTTGTAGGAGCTACTGGGGACTATTCTACAGGAGCTTCTCAAGTGATTATGCCTTATGTTGTAGGATCGATTGAAGTTTATGAGCAACAAACCTCATGGGAAAATATCTTAAGCGATTCTAAATATGTTGTGGTTTGGGGTGCTGATCCACTTTCTACTTTACGTATAGCTTGGACTTCAAACGAACAAAGAGGTTTGGCATACTTTGAAAAACTTAAAGACAGTAAAATCAAAGTGATTTGTATAGATCCTGTAAAAACCACTACAGCGAAATTTTTAAATGCTAAATGGATAGCTCCACGCCCAAATACCGATGTGGCTTTAATGATGGGTATGGCCAGCCATTTAATCGCTAAGAAAAAAGTCAATTACGAGTTTTTAGACACTTACACTACAGGCTTTGATAAATTTAAAGATTATTTAGAAGGTAAAGAAGATGGAGTGAAAAAAGATACCAAATGGGCAAGTAAAATTTGCGGTATCGATGAAAAAACTATCAAAAATTTAGCTGAAACTTTTTATGATAATCCTACTATGATTATGAGTGGTTGGGGTATGCAAAGAGCACATCATGGCGAACAGCCTCACTGGATGTTAGTTACTCTTTGTGCGATGTTAGGACAAATCGGCACAAAAGGAGGTGGTTTTGGACTAAGCTACCATTACAGCAATGGTGGTGTTCCAACTTGCAAAGGCGGAGTTATCGGCGGTATGACAGCAGGTAGCTTAGGAATTTGGAACAATGGTAAATTTAAAGGTTTAGCAAAAAGCGAAACTTCAAACGGAGGTGCAGAATGGCTTCAAAATGCAGCGAGTTATTCTTTCCCTGTAGCAAGAATCGCTGATGCTTTACTTCACCCTGGAAAAACCATAGATCACAACGGCTCTAAGCTTACCTATCCTGATATTGATTTTATTTACTGGGTAGGTGGAAATCCTTTAGTGCACCATCAAGATACCAACACTAATGTAAAAGCATGGAGAAAACCACGCACCGTTGTGGTAAATGAAATTTACTGGACTCCAACAGCTAAAATGGCAGATATTGTTATGCCTGTAACTTCATCTTATGAAAGAGATGATATTACCATGACAGGAGATTATTCAAATATGCATATAGCTCCTATGAAACAAGCAGTTGAGCCTGTGGGTGAAAGCAAAGATGATTATGTAATTTTCTCTGATATTTGTAAAATTTATGGAAAAGATGTCTTTAATGCCTACACAGAAAATGGCAAAAAAGCTAAAGATTTCATCAAAGAATACTACAACAGCGCCCTAAAACAAACTCAAAGTTTTGGCGAAGCTTTTGCCACTCCTATGCCAAGCTTTGAAGAATTTTGGGCTAAAAATGAACCAATCACTTTTGAACCAACAGCTGAAAGTTTAGAATGGACTCGTTTTTCAGAATTTATAGAAGATCCTATCTTAAATGCTCTGGGTACAGATTCAGGGCTCATTGAAATTTACTCAGAAACGATTAAAAATTATAATTATGATGATTGCAAAGCCCATCCTACTTGGTTTGAGCCTATTGAATGGCTTGGAAATGCAACCAAAGAAGCACCTTTCCACTTACTTACAAACCACCCAAGAGATCGCTTACACTCTCAACTTTGCCACACAAGCTTAAGAGATACTTATGCAATAAAAGATAGAGAGCCGATTTTAATCAATTCCAAAGATGCAAAAAAACTTGGTATAAAAAATGGCGATGTAGTGCGCGTGTTTAACAAACGCGGTGAAGTTTTAGCAGGGGCTGTTGTAAGTGATGAAATCATGCAAGGGGTTGTAAGGCTTTGTGAAGGTGCTTGGTATGATCCTAATGAAAACGGACTTTGTAAATGTGGAAGTGTAAATGTTTTAACCATGGATATACCAACTTCAAAACTTGCCAATGGCAATATCTCTCACACAGGGCTCGTAAACATAGAAAAATTTAAAGGTGAACTACCAAAACTTACTGCCTTCAGTGCGCCAAAAGGTGTGAACTAAATTTAAGAAAGCCGCAAGGCTTTCTATTGTCCAAGCAAATTTAAACTTAAAGCCATTATTGCCATTCCTAATATAAGTCCATATAAACTATCATGAGCCTTATCATAAGTTTTTGCAGCGGGCAAAAGCTCATCAAGAGATATAAAAACCATAATTCCTGCAATCACAGCAAAACTTATAGCTAAAGTAAGATCGCCTATAAAAGGCAATAAAATCAAAGCTCCAACAAAAGCACCCAAAGGCTCTGCAAAACCCGAAAGAGCTGAATAAATAAAAGCTTTTTTCTTATCTCCTGTAGCATGGTAAATTGGCAAACTCACAGCCAAACCTTCAGGGATATTGTGTATAGCCACAGCTATAGCTATAGCAATTCCTAAAGTAAGATTATCAAGACTCGAAATAAAAGTAGCAAAACCTTCTGGGAAATTATGTATAGCAATAGCTAAAGCTGTAAAAATCCCTGTGCGTTTCAAAGCTTTAGTATTGATCTGATGCAACTTTTCTCCAGGATGAAATTTCGGAGGATTTTGTCCTTTTTGAGGTAAGGGACAAATTTTTAACTCGCTTAAATCCTCTTTGGGCTCGTGAGGATTGACATCTTCGGGGATTAATTTATCAATCAATAAAGATATTAAAATTCCACCAAAAAAACAAGCCAATCCTAAAAGCTCAGCCCAATGCGAATCATAGTGATTTTTAAAATCTTTCAGCGCAGTGGGTAAAATTTCCATGAAAGAAATATATATCATTACCCCAGCTGAAAAACCAAGTCCTAAAGAAAGCACCCTTAAATCATCTTTTCTAGAAAAAAAGGCTATTATAGAACCTATAGCTGTAGAAAAACCTGCAAAAAGAGTCAGTAGCATTGCGATAAAAATTTGTTCAAAGGTAAATTGCATTAATAATTCTTAACTTCAATAAAATTTTAATATTTTAAATACTTATATTTATAAAAAGTTAACATATGGTAAAATTACAAAAGATATTAAAATTTTTAAGAATATTTTAAAAAATTATAGAATACTATACTAAGTTTTTTATAAATTTTTAAAAGTTAAGGAAAAAATATGAATTTTCGTTCTTTAAATATAAGCACTAAGCTTATTCTATCTGTAGCTATAGGGGTAATTTTAGGCATTATCGTATTAGTTTCAACAGTTTCCATATATATTTCTGAAAATATGGAAAAAGAGGCCAAAGATTCAATATTTTTAGCTTCAAAAAGATACACCAATTATATGGAAGGTATTCTAAATGAAACTGTTGCACTTGCAAAAGGAACCGCAACTTCCTTAAATGATATGTTTGAACACAATAATCAAGTTGATGCTGATTTGATTGAAAGCTTAATGAAAAATTTATTTGATAGTAGTTTATATTCAGCTTATACTTTTTTGTATTTAAAAGATACTTCAGTGCTAGGGGATGCTCAAGGAATTGATAAAAGATACACAAGTTCTGATGGTAAAACTTTTGCTATGATTTATTTTGATCAAACCACTGGAAAATCTGGAGGAATAGAAACGATTCAAACGCCAAATAATTTTGGTAATTTAAAGATTATAGAGCAAGTAGAAAAAAACGCTAAATATGGAGATAAAGATAGTTTATTTGTTGGGCCACCAACTAAACTTAACTACGATGGAAAAGATTTTCTAGGTATTAATTTTGGAATGCCTATTTTTAATAATAAAGGTAAATTGATTGGAGTTGCTGGATATACTTTAGATTTTTCTGAAGTTTCTGAAACCATACTTGACCCAAAATTAGATTTTTTTGAAGGGGAT
Source organism: Campylobacter sp. BCW_6871 (assembly GCF_001762325.1). NCBI lineage: Bacteria > Pseudomonadati > Campylobacterota > Epsilonproteobacteria > Campylobacterales > Campylobacteraceae > Campylobacter > Campylobacter sp. BCW_6871. The sequence goes on from NZ_MJWQ01000033.1 coordinate 6,232, forward strand.
TTAAGATTTTTAATGACTGATAAAGGTGTTATTGCCATTCATAAAAATCATAATGCCATTTTAAAAACACTCAGTGATATAAATAAAGATCCCTCTGTGGAGTTAGTCAATAATGCTGTTAAAGAACACAAAACTGTTATAATAGATGATTATGTTGCTTCAACTGGAGATTTAAGCTATGCATCCGTTTCATCTTTTAGTACTGCAAATAATTCAAGTTATTGGAGTATGGTTGTAACTGCTCCTAAAAATTCAGTTTTAGCACCTTTAAAGAAACTAGAAATTATTTTTATCGTTATTTCTTTTTTTATACTACTTGTCATATTGATTATAGTTTATGTCTGCGTTAAAAAAATAGTTGGATCTAGAATTCCTGTCATTTTAAAATCTTTAGAAAATTTCTTTCGTTTTTTAAATCACGAAAAACACGAAGTTGATTTAATTTCAATCAAAGCAGATGATGAACTTGGAAAAATGGGCAAAATGATCAACGAAAACATCCTTGCTACTAAAAAAGGTTTAGAACAAGACAATCAAGCTGTTAAAGAATCAGTTCAAACCGTATCAGTTGTAGAAGGTGGTAATCTAACAGCAAGAATTACTGCTAATCCAAGAAACCCACAACTTATTGAACTTAAAAATGTTCTAAATAAACTTCTTGATGTTTTACAAGCTAGAGTAGGTTCTGATATGAATGTTATTCATAAAATATTTGAAGAATACAAAAGCTTAGATTTTAGAAATAAAATCTCTAATGCTTCAGGAAGTGTTGAATTAACTACTAATGCTTTAGGCGATGAAATAGTTAAAATGCTAAAACAAAGTTCAGACTTTGCTAATGCTTTAGCTAATGAAAGTGGAAAATTACAAACTGCTGTTCAAAGCTTAACCACTTCTTCAAATTCTCAAGCTCAATCTTTAGAAGAAACTGCAGCAGCTTTAGAAGAGATCACTTCTTCTATGCAAAATGTTTCAGTTAAAACTAGTGATGTTATCACTCAATCTGAAGAGATTAAAAATGTTACAGGTAT
>NZ_MJWQ01000034.1:0-578 GCF_001762325.1 Campylobacter sp. BCW_6871
TTACTCATAGCAAAAATAGCTCCTTGGTATGTGGATGGTGTGATTGATAATTCAGGTTCGGCTGTTCCACCGCTTAATTATATTATTGGTAGAGAGTTGGAATTTAAAAGCAAAGATACTAATGGGGATATGTATATGCAGGGCGATCATTTTTTTGTGAGTTGTTTTCTAAAAACCCACTGGACACGTAAAGAAAATTCACCTTATTTTTTTAATAATGAAAATTATCTTATTAGAACATTGTTAAATAAAGATCATTTGATTTTACAAAGTCAAAAAAATAAAAATATCATTTATGTGAGTTATCATAGCAAAGAAGATCCTTTAACTCCAGCAAATTTTAAAGAACAAACCATGCAAATATTAAAAATTTTAGGTTACGATGTAAGCTTAAATTTGATAGATGAAAATCAAATTGATGGAAAATTTATTAAAAATTTAGATCATGGTTGTGGTATACCTGATAAAGCCTTATTTAGAAAAGAACTTCCTTTAATGCTTGAAAAACTACAAAAAAGAAAATCTTTTATGCAAGAAAATTCCATCTCTTATCCTTGTGGGAATAAAGTATTTACTTT
>NZ_MJWQ01000035.1:0-1253 GCF_001762325.1 Campylobacter sp. BCW_6871
TCAAGGAGTTTGTCTAAATATCCTCTTTTATAAATCCATTCTAATCTTTCAGGTGTAAAATAATAAGGGGCATTAGGATAGCCTTGAGGAGGAGTGAGGGCTGCTAATTTGGCGCTTAATACTAGAGTATCTCTATCTAAAGCAGCTTGTTGTTCACTCCAATCATTTGGAGTATCTACATCAAATCTTGTTACCATTCCATTTTCGTATCCATCCATAGCATCATCAAATTTATTTCTACTTTCAGGAGTAGAATCTATATCTCTTGGATCTTTTAATTTGCCTTTTTCAATATCATTATATAAAGCCCAAATGATCCTGCCTTCTTCATCATAGGCAAAATCATATTTATTTAAATCAATCACCCAATCTGCTCCTATAATCTCATCTATAAAAGGAAGCATACCAAATTCATCAGGCTGTATAGTTTTAGCTAAATCTTTTACTAATTTGGCCCTTAAAGGATTTTTATGTATCCCTGCCATACCTATTTCTAAAAGATTATCAGCATAATTATAAATTCCTCTTTTTATACCTAATTCTTCATATCCTCCACCTGTGAGTTGAATATATAAAATAAAACATTGTATCATTCTAGCATTAAAGCCATGATTTTTAGAACGCACAAAATATTCAGGTTTTCCTAGTATTCCTGCTGCTATACCCCATTCTTGTCTAAAAAGAGAAGATTTTAAGGTTTCTTTATTATTGTTAACTTCATCATAAATATAGGCGTATTCTTCATTGATTAAATATCCTTTTTCATCTACATTAGCATAAGCATCATAGGGTATATCTATAACCACAGATCTTAATCCACTTCTTATTGCTAAATATTTATATCTTTCTCTTTTAGTTTTTAAAGATTTATAATAAGCTTTTTCTGCTTTAGTCCAAGGAGCTATAGCTCCTTGGATAGGATCTTTTAAATATATGCTTTGCCAATCTTTAAATTCAAGCAAAGTAGATTTCTCCCCTGTGTGAAATTCAGGATCTAGGTATTGGGGTTTATAGTCTTTGTAGGGGGAGTTTTTCATAATATGATAAGATTTAAAAACCGCTTTGGAATATTCTTCGGTATAGTTGCCTGTGGGCTTAACATTTTCTTTAAAGAGTATTTTATTGGTATCTTTTTCCACATCTAATGTTAATCCATTGGGTGTATAAATTTTATAAGTCTCACTCATTATTTATCCTTTCTTAATTTAACCCATATATAAACCATCTTCTATGATTATAGTAGTGGCTAGTCT
>NZ_MJWQ01000036.1:0-4497 GCF_001762325.1 Campylobacter sp. BCW_6871
TTATTGATTCTAAAACGCATCACTTCCTTGTTAAAGTTTTTATGATAAGACTTCTTTATCTTAAGACGGAAAGCATTCAAACACTTAATATAAAACTAAATGATTTAGTCTTAACTAAGCTGTGAGTTTGAAACTTGTCTTTAATTTACAAATCTTAAATCTAATATTCTCTTTATTTTAAAGATAAAGATAATTAAAAGATATAAGTTAAACCAAAGAAAAGATAAATAGGTTTTATCCTTTAACAAGTCCTGTAAAATTGTTTTTATTAAAACTTGCTTGTGACTCTTAACAATGATAATTAAAAAGAACATTTAGGTTTAAAACCTAAAGGAAGTATATATTAATATAATCATTATAAATATAAATACATAATGTATATGCTATTTATATCTATTAAAGTATATTCTTTTATAGCTAAAGATAAAAATAAATCTAAGTATTTAGAGTTTATATTTTATCTACTTTATATACTTGCTTTAGATTTTAAAGCTTTTTTATTCAAATCTTTTTTATGGTGGGCCTAACAAGACTTGAACTTGTGACCTCACCCTTATCAGGGGTGCACTCTAACCAGCTGAGCTATAGGCCCTTAATAAATGGTGGAGAATAGCGGGATCGAACCGCTGACCTCCTGCGTGCAAAGCAGGCGCTCTCCCAGCTGAGCTAATTCCCCATAAACAATTAGCTTTATCATCAATCTTTGAAATCTAAACAAGAATCAATTGAGTTTATATATTGAAGTAATAGTTGTGAGACTTATTACTTTGTACTCTAGAAAGGAGGTGATCCAACCGCAGGTTCTCCTACGGTTACCTTGTTACGACTTCACCCCAGTCGCTGATTCCACTGTGGACGGTAACTAGTTTAGTATTCCGGCTTCGAGTGAAATCAACTCCCATGGTGTGACGGGCGGTGAGTACAAGACCCGGGAACGTATTCACCGTAGCATGGCTGATCTACGATTACTAGCGATTCCGGCTTCATGCTCTCGAGTTGCAGAGAACAATCCGAACTGGGACATATTTTATAGATTTGCTCCACCTCGCGGTATTGCGTCTCATTGTATATGCCATTGTAGCACGTGTGTCGCCCTGGGCATAAGGGCCATGATGACTTGACGTCGTCCACACCTTCCTCCTCCTTACGAAGGCAGTCTATTTAGAGTGCTCGGCCGAACCGTTAGCAACTAAATACGTGGGTTGCGCTCGTTGCGGGACTTAACCCAACATCTCACGACACGAGCTGACGACAGCCGTGCAGCACCTGTCTCTAAGTTCTAGCAAGCTAGCACCCTCATATCTCTATAAGGTTCTTAGGATATCAAGCCCAGGTAAGGTTCTTCGCGTATCTTCGAATTAAACCACATGCTCCACCGCTTGTGCGGGTCCCCGTCTATTCCTTTGAGTTTTAATCTTGCGACCGTACTCCCCAGGCGGTACACTTAATGCGTTAGCTGCATTACTGAGATGACTAGCATCCCAACAACTAGTGTACATCGTTTAGGGCGTGGACTACCAGGGTATCTAATCCTGTTTGCTCCCCACGCTTTCGCGCCTTAGCGTCAGTTGAGTTCCAGCAGATCGCCTTCGCAATGGGTATTCTTGGTGATATCTACGGATTTTACCCCTACACCACCAATTCCATCTGCCTCTCCCTCACTCTAGACTATCAGTTTCCCAAGCAGTTTAATGGTTAAGCCATTAGATTTCACAAGAGACTTGATAATCCGCCTACGCGCCCTTTACGCCCAGTGATTCCGAGTAACGCTTGCACCCTCCGTATTACCGCGGCTGCTGGCACGGAGTTAGCCGGTGCTTATTCCTTAGGTACCGTCAGAATTCTTCCCTAAGAAAAGGAGTTTACGCTCCGAAAAGTGTCATCCTCCACGCGGCGTTGCTGCGTCAGGGTTTCCCCCATTGCGCAATATTCCCTACTGCTGCCTCCCGTAGGAGTCTGGACCGTGTCTCAGTTCCAGTGTGACTGATCATCCTCTCAGACCAGTTAAGCGTCATAGCCTTGGTAAGCCATTACCTTACCAACTAGCTGATACTATATAGTCTCATCCTACACCGAAAAACTTTCCCTACTCAACTTGTGTTAAGCAGGAGTATAGAGTATTAGCAGTCGTTTCCAACTGTTGTCCTCTTGTGTAGGGCAGATTAACTATACCTTACTCACCCGTGCGCCACTAATCCACTTCTAGCAAGCTAAAAGCTTCATCGTTCGACTTGCATGTATTAGGCACGCCGCCAGCGTTCACTCTGAGCCAGGATCAAACTCTCCATAATAAACCTTCTTTAGCATCAAGGCAAAGCCTTGACTAAGAAGCAAGCTAAAGGCCTACCCCGCCAACCTAATATAGATAAACTACTTAGATTGCATTAAAGAGATAAACCTTATTACTTTTATAGATAGTTTAATCTTTTTCTTCAAAGAAAAAGTTATATAAAGATTAAAAGAAAAGTTTTTAATCTTTTTAATATTAGATTGAATAGATTTTACATAATTGCTTATGCCTAAATCTTTCTGGCTCAATCGATCACTTATTTAGATTTCAAAGATTGACTAATAAGATTTGAATAACAATACTAAGTTAAAAGAACAAAACAAAAAATCATTTTTAAAAGAAAAGTTTTTAAATTAAAAACAAGATTTATAAAAAAGCTTTTAGTTTTAAATTAAAAAATTAAGAAAGTTAAAAACTCAAATAATTTAAAAACTTAAAAAATCTAAAATAAAGTTAATTTATAAAATCTACTCAGTTAGTGAAACTTTATAATTTAAAAGATTTTAAGTCCTTTTTTCAAAAAAGGAAATGAAAGTATAACCAATTAAACTTAAAAGGGGATTAAATAAAGGATTAAATAGTATAAATATTTGTGTAAGTATTTATATAAGTATTTGGTGGGTTTTTTGAAATTTGTATAAATAATATATCAAGGATTACTTACTTTTAAACATTGTAAAAAGCAATCAGACTTAATTAAATATAAATTTAAAATAAGTATAATTTTAAAACATTTTATATCAAAGGAAGAAAATGAAAAAAATATTTAGTGTTGTTTTAGTTGCCTTGATTGGCTTATTTTTAAACGCTTGCAATGATTCTAAAAACAAAGAAACAAATGCAAGCGTAGAATTAAAGGTTGGAACTGCCCCAAACTATAAACCTTTTAATTATAAAGAAAATTCAAAACTCACAGGCTTTGATACGGATCTAGTAGAAGAGATTGCCCAAAAAAATGGTATTAAAATTGTTTGGGTTGAAACCAATTTCGATGGGTTAATACCTGCTTTAAAAGCCGGTAAAATCGATATGATTGCCTCGGCTATGAGTGCAACGGATGAAAGAAGACAGAGTGTTGATTTTACCAAACCTTACTATATGAGTAAAAATCTTTATCTTAAACTAAAAAGTAACAATTTACTTCAAACAAAAAATGATTTAGAAGGTAAAAAAATAGGAGTTCAACTAGGAACTTTACAAGAAAATACTGCAAAAGCTATCAAAAATGCACAAGTGCAAAGTAATAAAGATTTAAATATTGCTGTTTTAGCACTAAAAAACAAGAAAATTGATGCTATTATCGCAGATGAAGATACTGCTAAAGGTTTTTTAGCTGAAAATCCAGACTTGATAAGTTTTTACCAAGAAATGGATGGTGGAGAAGGCTTTAGCTTTGCTTTTAATAAAAACAAACAAAAAGAATTGGTAAAAATTTTTGACAAAGGTATAGACGAGGTAAAAACCAATGGATTTTACAATACTTTGATGAAAAAATATGAACTAGAGTAAGCGTGAAAATTCACGCTTATACAACTTAAATCTTCGTTGTGTTTTGTAAAATAACATTTCATATAAATTTACTCCCATTAAATCAATTTTTTTATAAAATAAAATTTAAATTCAAACTATATAGTTTTATAATAATTAATATTTAATTATATTTTAAGTTTAAATATTTTATTATTCCGCTATTTTATTTTTATATTTTATATTATTATTAAAAAATAAATAATATGAAATTAATTTCAAAATAAATCATTTTAAATAAGGAAGGAGAAAAATATTTGAGTAAAAATATTATTTCAAGTAAGGTGTCTACGGGGGGGGGGGGATTAAAGAACCCTGTTTAAATTCTAAAAAGATAGTTTTATCTTTAGCTACTATTTCTTTCTTAGCGAGTTGTGCTAATGCTACACTTACTCCTGAAATAAAAACTTATGATGAAGCAAATAAAAATCTTAAGGCTAGTTCAGCAAGTGTTTATAGTCCTCAAGCAAGAATTGATACGACCGTAAGCAATTCACAAACTAACACAATAGAAGTTAATGGAAATGGTTCTCATTCTATAACAATTGAAAAAAATGGAACTTTAGGCAATGAGAATAACAACGATAAAATTATCTATGTCCATGCTAGCAACAGCGATACTCTTACTCTTACTAATCTTACCAATAATGGAACCATCAATGGTAAAGTAGCCATACAAA